>NZ_JASJFG010000375.1:0-10310 GCF_030065375.1 Microcystis sp. M49636_WE2
GAATTGTCTATCTGGGGTTGCCCTTATTTTCCTCCGATGATGTCAAGCGCAATGTCGGGGTGGACGTGACGGAATTAATTATCGCCCAACTGCTCTACCTGCAATTTGACGATCCCGAAAAACCGATTTTCTTCTATATCAACTCTACCGGCACATCCTGGTACACTGGCGACGCGATCGGCTACGAAACGGAAGCTTTCGCCATCTGTGACACCCTCAACTACATTAAACCTCCCGTTCATACTATCTGTATCGGACAGGCCATGGGAACTGCCGCGATGATTCTTTCCGCAGGAACCAAGGGTTTTCGCGCCTCCTTACCCCACGCTACCATCGTTCTCAACCAAAACCGCACTGGGGCGCAAGGACAAGCCACCGATATCCAGATTCGCGCCAAAGAAGTAATCGCCAACAAACAGACGATGTTGGAAATTTTCTCGAAAAATACGGGTCAAACCACCGAAAAACTGGCGAAAGATATGGATCGCACCTTCTATCTCACCCCACAACAGGCGAAAGACTACGGATTAATCGATCTCGTTCTCGAAAGTCGCAAGGAGCTGCCGAAACCCCTCGCCCAAGTTAGTTAAGATTTATTACAAATTAGCAGGAGTTGTTACCAATTATGCCTATCGGTGTGCCAAAAGTTCCCTACCGTCTGCCTGGTAGCCAATACGAACAGTGGATTAGCATTTACAGCCGTCTTTCGGTGGAACGCATTCTTTTTTTGGGGCAGGAAGTCACCGACGGGTTAGCCAATGCCCTTGTGGCCCAAATGCTTTATCTCGACTCGGAAGATCCCACTAAACCCATCTATCTCTATATCAACTCGCCGGGGGGTTCCGTTACCGCCGGGATGGCCATCTACGACACCATGCAGTACATCAAAGCGGAAGTGGTGACTATCTGTGTGGGATTAGCGGCCTCTATGGGGGCATTTTTACTGGCTTCTGGTAGTCCGGGTAAGCGTCTCGCCCTTCCCCATGCGCGGATTATGATTCACCAACCCATGGGCGGAACCGGGCGCCGGCAAGCGACGGATATCGACATTGAAGCTAAGGAAATCCTGCGTATTCGCCAGCAATTAAACGAAATTATGGCTAATCGCACTGGACAAACCATCGAACGTATCGAAAAAGACACAGACCGCGATTATTTCCTCTCCGCCGAGGAAGCTGTCGCCTACGGTTTAATCGATAAGGTGGTCGAGGGAAGACCGGCTTAAGTCAGTCAGAGGTTAGAACAGGTTTCTCGCCTGTTCTAACCTTTTTTTCTGATAATAAACCTGACTTCTTTACCATAAAAAATGGGAAAAAACTGTATCAAAATTAGCAGAAATGGGCAAAAAAAAATAAACTCATTTCCGTTAATTATTGAAGGAAATTTCCCAATGAAAGTCGCCATCGCACCGATTGTTTTATCCACTGCCAGTTTAGGGTTAATGTTGGGTGTGGCACAAAACGCCCAAGCCGCTCTGATTCCTAACATCACTGCCTCGACAGATATGGGTAGTTTTGCCTCTGCTAACATAGCCAATACCGTCAATGGTGCCGGGTTGCCCAGTAATACACCAAGTCTGACAGGATCTCATGCTGCGGCAACTTTGACTAATGCTTGGTTGGGAACTGCGTTCACTGGTAATATCACTTTCAATCTCAATGGCAGCTATAGTCTGGCTGGTTTTAGCTTCTGGAACTTTAACGCACAGAGGACTGCCGGAATTAAGGGCGTGACTGTTCAATCCTCCACCAATGGGACAACTTTCACGACTATAGCGGGTGCTCCTACTCAGTTTGCTATCGCCGCAACTAATGCTGCTGCTGTAAATCCAGAGACGTTCAGCTTTTCTTCTCCGGTTACAGCCTCTTTTGTCCGGTTTGTTGTTGCTAGTAACTGGGATTCTGTTAATGGTACTGGCTTCTCTGAGGTTCAATTTGATAGAACTCCTGATCAACCTCCTCAGCTTCAATCTGTTCCTGAACCTTCTTCCTTGCTTGCTCTGTTAGCCTTTGGTTTAGCGGGTGTTGGTTTCAGAAAAAGAATGTAATCTTTAGATGGTAGGTTGGTTAATTACCCTTAGCCCTCTTCTCCCCACTGCCCACTCTTCTTGAACAGGATTTAGGGACTTGCGCTTTGATAATGTACCTTTTGGGCGAACGCAGTTCGCCCCTACATTGTGGACAAAATCCGTTACTGTAGGGGCGCAAAGCTTGCGCCCTCCGATCGATTGGGATATTATTACCACGCAAGTCCCTTAGTCTAGGATGCCTGCTAGGAATAAAGAAAAATGATATTACTTTCGATCGCCCACTGGCTCAATTCCGTGCGATTATGAAGACCGGTTTTATGGAGCATATTCGACACATGGCTTTCGATTGTCCGTTGACTAACATTGAGTTTTGCGGCGATTTCCCGATTAGCCAGTCCCTGGGCGACCAATTGTACTACTTTTAACTCCGTTGGGGTTAATTCCACATTACCCGGAACCTGAAGAGAGGTGACATCATCGGAATGGATGCGGGTGCTGCGTTTCGGCAACCGGCCCGCTTGTGTGAGGGAAGACTCCACCCGGGCCACTAATTCTTCCGGTTCAAAGGGTTTAACCATATAAAAATCGGCCTCGGCGGTTAAACCTGTCACCTTGTCCTGACTTTGCCCCTCAGGGGAGAGAAAAATCACGGGAAGACCACTAAAACGACTGTCCTGACGAATTGTTTCGAGGAAGGCATAACCATCCATTTCCGGCATGATCAGATCACAGATAATTATATCGGGCATTTCCGCTGCTTTGGCCGCATTTGCCCCGCGTTCGAGGATTTCTAGGGCTTCCCGACCGTTTTCTGCGGTTATCACCCTATAACCACGAAACTCTAGATAATCCTTCACCAAAAGTATTAAATTTGGGTCATCGTCGATTAATAAAAGTTGTTTATTGTCTTTGTTGGTCTCTTTCATGGGTATTTTCCGAGCTGCAGGGTTGGGGGAATGGAGACGGACAAAGGATCGATAGGCACTCATGCAACAGGTAGTTAGGGTTTCCTGAATAAATCTAAAAACCTTATCCAACAAGGTTTTTAGACTTTTTTTCTCTCAAAAACTGCCGACCATTGGAGTGATTGGGGGGAAAATTCTGGGACTTTTTCCCTAAAAATTAGGTAATTGACTCCCTCAAAATCGGTAAAACCCTACACCCCACACCCCACACCCTGCCCCCACGAAAAACTTTTTGCCGCAAACCCTAATTAATTGTGTTTCAGCTAGTTTTAACGCTGTTTTCCTCTATTGTTTCGGGTTCTTCTTCTGGACAGTTCCGAGAAATTGCCGGTAAATCGTGGCGAAGGAAAGCATATTCGGTGACGATTTGATTACCGATTAGGTGTTCTTGGATAATTCTTTCGATCGCTTCCTTGTTTACCCTTCCATACCAGACTCCTTCCGGGTACACTAATAAAATCGGTCCCTGGCTACAAACCCGCAAACAGTTGGCTTTAGTGCGAAAAACACAACCCGGACGGTCGGCGCTAGGGCGATCGAGTTCTAATTCACTTAACCGCTTCTTTAAATAATCCCACACTTCTAACCCTTCTTGCTTGTCACAGCATTTTGGCTTAGTCTGATCGCAGCAGAGAAATAGATGACGCTGGATCTGGGCCAATCCCAACTTAGTCACATTTTCCCCCAAGATATCTCTAGTGTCCGCTTCTTCCATAAATTTTTTTTATCAACTAAACTCTTGACATTGAACAGAAAATGTGCATAGCCGACTAAACTTTCGGTTTGAGGATGTAACGATAGATGAGATAAACGATAGCGGCAAGGATTAAAGCGCTCAAAACTGCGCTAACTAGCCGTAAAATCGCCGTTAAAATCGAAAGAGCCACAAAAACCCCCGCCACTGCTACGACTACCTGTGCCGGTGTGGACAGGCTGCCGTACCAAGTTTTCACTTTTTCGAGAGTGGCAGCAAAACTAACCGGGGTATCAAGGGGGGGAAAATCGTCGGTTTCGATTTCCACTTCCACTTCCTCTGGGGTATATTTAGTATCGAACGGTTCGGGAGACTGCATAAACACTCAAGCTACTTAACACTTCATCCCTATTCTATCGATGATTGGGGTTGACAGGGGTTGAGACAGAATTAGTGTAACAATGAGTTTATCCATAGCTAAATGACCGGAATCTATGAGCCTATCGACTCCCACCGTTACCGCCATCAATTATCCTGATGCTACCATCAACCGGGCCGAACGCGCCCTCTGTTGTTCTCCTTTCCGTGTCACCTTATTTGTGGCTATGCTGGAGCGAAGTGTATCACTTTTAAGCATTCCTGGTGCTGGGGGTTTAGAGAAAGGTTATACTTCCAGACTGCTGACGGAAGCAGCAGCGGAAAGCTATCTTCTCTGGTTGATTAAGGTGGGAATTTTGCGGCGCGAAGTAGATGGACAGGGGATAACCGATAGTTTTCGTCTCACTCCTTTAGGGAGAAAATTAATAGAAAAATGGCAACCCCAAGGGGACCTTTTCCCTAAACCCACTCTCTGGCAAAGATTTTTCAATACTCTGCAACGCTGGTTTTCTTTTTAATGCTGTTGGGAGTCAGTTATCAGTTATCAGTTATCAGTTATCAGATGTGAGTTTTCAGTTATTAGCCTCTTGCATGAGTGCCTGTCCTTATAAGTAGCATATACTCAACGGATTTAGTATCAACTGATTACTGTTTACCGATTACTGTTCACTGAAAATACTCAATAAAAAAACTAGATGAAAGCAATTATGGTAGTGGGGACGACTTCCCACGCGGGTAAATCTTTTTTAACTGCGGCTTTATGTCGTTTATTCAACCGGAAAGGTTGGCAAGTAACACCCTTTAAAGGTCAGAATATGGCCCTTAATGCCTATGTTACCGCCGGAGGGGGAGAAATGGGTCACGCTCAGGCGGTGCAAGCATGGGCCGCGGGGACAATTCCCCGGGTAGAAATGAACCCAATTTTATTAAAACCCCAGGGAAATATGACCTCTCAGGTGATTATTAAAGGCAAGGCTGTGGGTGTCACCACGGCAGCGGATTATTATCAGAATTATTTTGAGCAAGGTTGGCAAGCAATTAAAGAATCTTTAGCTAAATTATCAACAGAATTTGATCTAGTTGTCTGTGAAGGTGCGGGAAGTCCGGCGGAAATAAATCTCAAACATCGCGATTTAACTAATATGCGGGTGGCTAAATATCTCGATGCCGCTACTATTTTAGTGGTGGATATTGATCGCGGGGGGGCTTTTGCTCACGTCGTCGGTACGTTAGAATTGTTAGAACCGGAGGAAAGAGCTTTAATTAAAGGTATTGTGATCAATAAATTTCGCGGACAAAAATCCCTCTTAGATTCGGGGATTACTTGGCTAGAAGATTATACAAAAATTCCCGTGTTGGGAGTTCTTCCCTATAGTGATATCTTTTTAAGTGCCGAGGATTCTCTTAGTTTACTCGATCGACCCGCCCAAAAACCCAAAGCTGAACTAAATATCAGTGTCATTCGTCTGCCTCATATCGCTAATTTTACGGATTTTGACCCTCTCTGTGGCGAAGCAACAGTTAATGTCCGTTATCTAGAATTACAGGAATCTTTAGGTGATCCCGATGGGGTAATTATCCCCGGTTCTAAAACCACTGTTGCTGATTTAATTGCTCTTAATCAAAGTGGTATGGCTAATCAATTACAAGCCTATCACCAAAGGGGAGGTATTATCTTTGGCATCTGTGGTGGTTTGCAAATGTTAGGGCGATTAATCCTGGATCCTGACCATCGAGAAGGTCCCGAAAGTGAGGCAGCTGGCTTAAATTTACTGCCCTTAAAAACGGTAATTACTGCCGAAAAAATTACCCGTCAACGACAAGTTTTATCTAATTTTCCCCAAGGGGGTTTACCAGTAACAGGATACGAAATTCACCAGGGAATAAGCCAATGGGAAAGTGAATCAGGTTATCAAAAAATGTTCGAGGAAGATGCTAGTCTGGGAATTGTCAATGATTCTCTCTCAATTTGGGGCTGTTATTTACATGGTATCTTTGATAATGGTTCTTGGCGAAGAACTTGGCTAAATCATCTACGTCAGCGTCGCGGTTTATTATCTTTGCCGACGGGAATTGCTAACTATAGTGAACAAAGAGAAATAACCCTAGATAATATGGCTAATTTATTGGAAGAACATTTAAATCTTAACCCTATTTTTGCTCATTTGTAAGGAGAAATTATGACTATTGCAGTGCGTTTTTTACCCGATGATATTATCATAGAAGCGGAAACCGGAGAACTATTATTAGACGTGGCCAAAAAAGCAGGAATTGACATTCCTACCGGCTGTTTAATGGGTTCCTGTCACGCCTGTGAAGTAGAATTAGATGATGGCACTCAAATTTGTAGTTGTATTACTGGTATCCCCGGCGATCAAGATTCTTTAACCGTTCATTTATACTCGGATCCGCTCTGGTAGTTGTTAAAGTTTTCTGATAACAGAATTCGGGTATTACTGTTAAGTTTACGACTTCTAACTAGGAGAATAATGGCTCGGCGACTTCTCGTCTAAGGGAAGGTTTTTGATTTTTGCAAGATGTCCATGGATAATAGTATATGCAATATATTGATAAAATAGTATAACAGTTCGTATCAATGGGCTGTAAGAATAAATTTCACTAAACCCTTGACAAAAGTTACTTTTTGTATTACCTTTCGACAGTAGTGGTGCTGCCACGGGAAATACTTACATATTAACTATCTTAAAATATGTCAGATTATTATCATTATCAAAATTCTTGCTGTGGGACTGCCCACGCTTATTTGCTACCCTCTCTGAGTCAGATTTTTGCCGATCTTGCTCCTCCTGAAAAGCGTATTTTTGATCACCGCTCTTTGGGATCACGGACATATTAAATTCTGGTCTGTCAAAACCATCTCAGAACTATAGCGCTTTTCACGTTAATGAGTGATCGACAAGTTTTGCCAACAAAGGGTTTAAACCTCTTGCCCATGCCTCATTCTGATGAAAACTGCCATAATCACACAATAGGCTCTTCTGGTTTCTGTGCGGAAACGAGATCTATACTGATAGTTTCTTCCGCGGCTCGACGGAGCTTCGCCGAACGTCAAAATAGTCTTAAAAGTCTTGTCCCGTAAGCATTTTGCGTTCCATAAGCAAAAATTATCACACAAAGTCGAGAAGAGCCCACAATAAATACAGACAATAGCTTATGAATGCATCACGAACAAGTTTTCAAGCTGGTTGGTTAAATTTAGAGCAGGAATTAGTTTTACTTTTAACAGCAACAATTAATATTAAAGGTATGCCGAAAGCCTATCCAACTGTTCCTGAGCAAAGACAGGAAGATTACTATAATTCCCTGAAGTATTATATTAATTTTCATCCTCGTATCAAAAAAATACTATTTGTGGAAAATTCTGGTTGGCCTCTTGAGCGATTGCAAGAAACGACTCAAGAAAATCCCCATAACAAACAAATTGAATTTATTTCACTAGATGCCAATGATTTTCCTCGTAATTTTGGCAAAGGTTACGGCGAAACCCTATTAATAGAGCAGGGAATTTTAAAATCAGCACTGGTCAAAGAGTCTTCTTATATTGCCAAGATAACTGGTAGAATTTATCTTTTCAATATGACGGATATTTTAGAGAGGGTTAAAAGTCCCTTTGAGTGTTTATGTGATTTTAAATGGCCGATTTGGCAACAATTACAGAACAAACAAAATAATCCTTCCTATGCAGATACTCGTTTTCTTGTCTTTAGCAAATGCTTTTATGAAAGCTACCTGCAGCCGATGCACAAAAATCATCAGCAGGGTTGTTTTTATAGTGAACATCAATATTATCAAGCTATTAATTTAGCATCACAATCGGCTAATGTTTGTAAAAGGTTTCCCGTTGAACCGAAATTTTCTGGTATTGCGGGACATTTTGGGGGAAAAGACTATAATAGTCGTTCCGAACAGTTGAAATACGCAATTCGTGTCTTGACTCGTCAAACTATGCCTTGGCTATATCTGTAAAGGGTCGTGCTTAGTGGCGTATAAAAGTCAGTGGAGCCTCAACCACAGAAAAGGTGGCGTTTGACCCGGTTGTGAAGTAGTGAAATTTTTGTTACAATAAGGCGGTAAGCTGTTCATAACTTAAATTGCTTGTTGAGACGAGGCAAGAGGCAACAGTAAAGGGATTGGAGGAGATTCGCCTAATCCAAGAATAAGCAGTTTAAATACGTCTTAGCTTAACTGATTATGTCTCGTCGTCAACTGTTGAGTTTTTTAAGTACAGTAATTCTGGCATTTTTTGCCCTTATTCCCGATACTAACGCTTTAGGTGGCCTCCAACCCGCTTTAAATTAACCTGCACCCGATTTTACCCTACCGACTAACACGGGAGAAGGGAATATTTCCCTATCGGACTATCGGGGTAAAGGGAAAAGAAGATTTATAGTCATTTCAGATAAGTCTGATACAGTCTAAACCGACAAAAGCCTTATGAACTCTGGGATTGATATTCTCAATCTTAATTGAAATGACTATAGTTTAGGTAAAGTGATGGCTAAACTTCCTCATACTTCCTTTTCAGCGATTGCTATTACTTTTTTAGTCATGAATCTTTCTAACCTGTTGAGGCAGGTTTTTTGGGCTTTTTTATGTCTGATACCAAATCCGTTTTTAATAGTGTGATTAACTCCCAAGTTATGAATTGTTTCTCCCTGCTCCCTGCTCCGCTGCTTCCCTATACCTTATTAAACAGGATTTAGTATGAAATGGGAAAACAGCACTTTTTCTCGGTCAATGATTATGATAAGTTATAATTTATGGATTAATCAACAACGGAAGATTATAGTTGTAGCTAAGTGAAATCATTGATTAAGAGACCTGTACTTTTCAATAACTTTTTCAGCAGACCCTATTTAGGGGGTAAATCCTGCCATTCACAGTGCCGAAGTTTTAGCACGTTTAGAGGAATTACGGGCGAGTTCTTGAAATTTAAAGATAAGTAGCTGGTTATAATTAAATTAAAAATGGATTTTGCCTTTAATCCCCCCTTGATCCCCCCTTTGATAAGGGGGGTGCCGATCCCCCCTTAGTCCCCCCTTTAATCCCCCCTTATTAAGGGGGGCATCTGACAACTTTTAACGCCTACCTACTTAATTTGCTTTGTTTGAGAACAAATGATCCAGATTGTTCTACCTTTTTATAGCGCTTTTCACGTTACTGAGGTATCGACAGGTTTTGCCAACAAGGGGTTTAAGCTCCTTGCCCATGCCTCATTCTGATGAAAACTGCTATATTTTCTGGTCAAATATAGCGGTTTTCGTCTAATAAGGTATAGTAAATACCTTGATAGATAGGCGTTTCAGCGTTTCAGTCGGGACTCACTTCTGTGAAAACCGCTATATTAACAGAAGCTAATTTATCGGTAGAAAAAGTCTATCGTATTGGTCGTATTGCTCCCTTAGCGAAGACGATGATTATTCTCGCTCGTCGGGGTCAATAAATCATACTAAATCCTGTTTAAAAGGTATAGGAGAGGAGACTAGAAGGGAATTTGAGCATTTGTACTAAAATTCCCAATACGCAGTTTAAATACAGTACAGCTTAGTCAAACTTGGGAACAATCCAAGCTGCTATAATAGCCAATAAAACAACAATTTCTAAGACTTTATATAAGTTAAGAGATTGTAGCCACTGCAAAGTATTGGCTAGACGCAAATTTAACCGCCATTGACGTAATTGAGATAACCATAATTTCGGATTATCTTGTTCACGAAAACGCCATTTAAGAATAGATAATAACAGGGGAATCCCTCCCACTTTAGCAGTCATGAGCAGGTGCAGGATCAGACTTACTGCCATAATTAACCAACTGAGCAAATGGGCATAATACCAAAAGTGATTTAATTCCCCTTCCGGTAGCCATTCGGAATCCATCATCCGTCCACTATACAAGGCAAAAGTTAGGGCAAAAAGAGTCAAAGTATTGACTAAACGATGGAGACTGTACCACCAAATCGGCTTACCAAATTGGGTTAATTTGTTAAGAGAATCACTTTGAATTAATCTTTTGTTACCCCGACGAAAAGCATAGATAGCAAAAACGGGAAAGATAATCAGAGTATAGAGGCCAAAAGTGCCATGAATACTTTCAATTTCTCGATATTCTGGTAAAGGCAGTTTTAACCAACGACCGTCAAAAGTATCATAGGTCCAATAGGCCGTAACCATGGCGGCAATGAGGGCAATTCCCGTGAATCCGTGCAGAATTCGCAGTAAAAGA
>NZ_JASJFG010000522.1:0-2600 GCF_030065375.1 Microcystis sp. M49636_WE2
GATACAGGTGTGTTTTCCCGCCGGTTTCAGGGAAAAGAGATGGTAGAAGGTTGCTACCCCATAGACGCGACTGAGGGGCAGTTTTAGCGCCCGGGCAACGTAGAGGAGAACATCTTCTTCTAGGAATCCAAAGGCTTCTTGAGCTTTGTGCAGGACTTCAATCAGGGCTGATTGATTATATCCTGCCCGCTTCATGGTGATGTCGAGGACTTTGAAGCGTTTATCGCCACTGGGATGCTCTTTTTTCTCCGTTTGACGAGGATTGGCAGTTTGCATAAATCTGAACCAAATAAATTTTAGGGGCGATGACGGGAAAGAGATGGAGAGTTATGGGTTTTCCTTGGTCATCTCCCTGCTTTTATTCTGACACTGGCTCCGGAGGGCGATCGATAACTTTATCTTTCCTTTAGTTATTGGGGGATATTCAGTTATCAGTGACCAGTAATCAGTTTCCCTAAGCTGTGGAAGATGAATTTAAGCCATTTTTCAAGAATCTGGACTGAGATATAAGGCAATGCTGCATTACTCTACTTTAATGCCAACGATAAGAAAGGCAATCGCACTCGATAAGATAAGAAGATGATACTTATTGAAGAATAAAGCTATCTCCTCCATCAAAATGAACCCAACAACCGCCAATTATGATGAACCATGAAAAGAGGCATTAAGCAAGTATTTTTAAGCGTTTTTATGCTTCTTTTTTCCTGAATTTTACCAATTAATTGATTGGACAAAAATTCCCAAATCCCTAGAAAAAGAACTCAAACGGATTACCGCTTCAGCTAAGACAAAAAAACGTTTTGCTGACAAACTCTGTTCAGAAACCAGTTAATGGAGTTACGGGGAATAGAACGTGGCAAGAAAATTGGCGAGGAAATTGGGGCTTTACAAACTGGTGGTAATTTTGTAATATCAGTTACCAGTTATCATTTATCAGTGACTATTTATCTGTTGCCAAAGCAGACTTGTCAGAATATAGTATGGAAAACAAGCATAATCTTGGCGAAACTATGTATCATCAACGACTAGCTAGACCTGAAGATGCAATAGCGATCGCTCCTCTTTGGCGAGATTTTGCTCAAAGGCGATCGGAAGTTGATCCCTCGATCAATCTGAAACCTGATTTTGACTATGAAGGATATGTGAGATATCAGCTTAAAAAACCTCTATCTTTCGGTTTTGTCTTGGAATATGAGCAGCAAATCGTCGGGTTTCTCTTTACTTATGTTTATGATGAGACCCCACCTCCCCAGATTTCTGCTTTGGAAATGTGGGAAAATCCTTTCATTCCCCGTCGTGTGGGTGCAGTTTTGGGGATGTATGTTAAAGAAAAGCACCGCAAACCAGACACGATTAATTTGTTGATTAAAGCGGCAATCGCTAAAGCGGAAGAACTAAAGGTTAGCGATATTGACCTATTAATCAGTATAGATCAGCAAGGGATTCAGGTATTATTAGAACGCTTGGGCTTTGTTAAAGCAGCGATTCAATATACAAAACATTTTAACATATCGGAGACGAATTTACCGAATTTACACCAGGCTCATTTAAGGCTAAGAGAAAAGGAAGTTATACCGACTGGAACAATTGTTTTAAGGGATATAAAAACTCAAGAAATTGTTAAGAATTCTCAAGGAAAGCCAATTTTTTTAGAGCCAGTTAGGGATGCAGCAGGAAAGGCTTTGACGAGTTCGACGGGTTTACCGATTTATCCTCTCCCTTTACGAGATCCGAATACTCATAATTTCATCTTTGATGAGGAAGAAAATCTCATCTTATGTCCTATCTTACAAGAACTAGGGGGTGAGGTAGTAGAATTTGGAGGAATCCCTCAATTTTGTCCACCTGTTTATGAACAAGTAGATGGGAAATTATGCTTGAAGCAAGATAGTAATGGCAATTATGTTTTTGCAGAAGTAGAACGGGATGAGTCAGGAAAAATTAGGCGATTACCAGAAGGAAAACCACTCTTTAAATCCACCAATTGATCTTTAAACTTTTAGCCAAACGTAACAATATCGAGAAGACTGGTTTCTTCAAGAAACCCCTTTTCTGAAAGCATCCCCCTATGCTCCTAGGTTAAAGGGGTAAAGTCATAACAATCCGTTGCCAAAACCAACTTTTCAGAATATAATAGAGAAGAGTAGTCATTCATCACTCAGATTAGTTAAGATGACATTACATGACTAATAATACTGACCATGATCGCTTATTTAAGGAGTTAATCTCCACCTTTTTTGTCGAATTTATCGAGTTATTTTTTCCTCAATTGATAGATTATTTAGATAGGGACTCGATTACTTTTTTAGACAAAGAAGTATTTACCGATGTCACGGAAGGAGAAAGGTATGAAAGCGATTTAGTCGCACAGGTTAAGTTTCGAGAAAAAGAATCTTTTTTCTGATTCATGTAGAGGCGCAGGAAAGTTCCCGCAAGTGGTTTAACCGGCGAATGTTTACTCAGCAATTCTCATTTTGAAAACAAAAGAAGATAAAGTTCTCTTGTTCACATAGAGAACTTCTGTCTAATTATCATTTTTTTTCAAGATAATCATCATAATTAGCTTCAAGAGACAGTTTTAAAATATCTGCCCATAAAAA
>NZ_JASJFG010000308.1:0-3721 GCF_030065375.1 Microcystis sp. M49636_WE2
AGGGCGAGGGTTTCTAGGGTGCTTTTATCGGCACTAGCGGGAACTTGTATCGTGCCTCTGGTTTTTCCCAAAATTTGGATGACAAGGGTAATCTCGTCCACAATCAGGGCAGTAGGATCAACTTTTGGCCAGGGTTGCAGGTGAATTGATTGGCTATGGCCTAAAGCTTGCCATAATTCTTCGCTAAGATGGGGAGCAAAGAGGGAAAGTAAGATTAATAGGGTTTCGATTCCTTCCCGATAAATGGGGGATGCAAAACACTTATTATCCCCTAAAGCGTTACTGAGTTTCATCAATTCGGAAATGGCGGTATTAAATTGATAATCTCCTTCTAAATCCTCGGAGATTTCTTTAATAGCGGTGTGAATTGCCCGTCTTAAATCCTTGTCAGTTTTCGAGAAAGTTTCTATTTTTTTGACTTGCTTGGGTTTATTTTCAATATATTCGCTGACTAAACGCCACACCCGATTAAGAAAGCGAAATTGTCCTTCTACCCCCGCATCTTCCCACTGTAAATCTTTTTCTGGGGGTGCAGTAAAAAGTATAAACATTCGGGCAGTATCGGCCCCATATTTTTCGAGAACTTTCAGAGGATCAACGCCATTATATTTCGACTTAGACATTTTTTCAAAGAAGAAAGATAGAACTTCTCCCGTGTCTTTATCGCAATATTTATCCTCTTTATAGATAACATTTTCTGCGGGGACATATTTGCCAGTTTCGGGATTTTTGTAGGTTAATCCCTGTACCATTCCCTGGGTTAACAGACGGTTAAAAGGTTCATCAACATTAACTAAACCTCGGTCTCTTAAAACTTTGGTAAAGAAACGAGAATAGAGTAAATGTAGGATAGCGTGTTCGATTCCTCCGACGTATTGATCCACGGGCATCCAATCATTAACCTTCTCAAATTGAAAGGGTATATCTTCATTTTTAGCATCGGTATAACGGAGAAAATACCAACTAGAATCGATGAAAGTATCCATGGTGTCGGTTTCCCGTTTTGCGGGAGTTCCACAGCGAGGACAATCCACATTTACCCAGTCTTCTAATTTGGCTAAAGGGGAAGCACCTCGACCGCTAAATTCGACATTTTCTGGTAAATTAACGGGTAAATTATCGATAGGTACTGGCACGGTTCCACAGTGGGGACAGTGGATAACTGGAATCGGACAACCCCAATATCTTTGACGGGAAATTAACCAATCCCGGAGACGATATTGTATTCTAGCTTTGCCGTAATCTTGGGCAGTGGCATAATCAATAATAGCGGTTTTTCCTGCTGTAGAATGCAGCCCATTAAATTGAGCGGAATTAATCATAATTCCTGCTTCTGTATAGGCCTCTTTTAACTCAATTTCGCCACTTTCTGGAGTAATAACTATCTTAATTGGCAGGTTATTTTCCCGAGCAAATTTAAAATCGCGACTGTCGTGAGCCGGGACTCCCATCACTGCCCCTGTCCCGTATTCGTAGAGGACATAATCAGCAATTAAAATCGGAATTTCTTCACCGGTAAAAGGATTAATTGCCATTCCTCCGGTTTTAATACCGCGTTTGGGTTTATCTTCGGCGGTTCTTTCTAATTCGCTTTCGCTGGCTATCTCTTGAATAAAAGTTTCTACGGCCGATTTTTGTTCGGGAGTGGTAACTTGTAAAGTTAAGGGGTGTTCAGGAGCAAGTACCACATAAGTGACTCCATAAACCGTATCGGGACGAGTGGTAAAAACGGCAATTTTTTCTGTGGAGTTAACAAGAGGAAATTCTAAATAAGCACCTACCGATTTACCAATCCAGTTGGCCTGCATGGTTTTAACCCGTTCTGGCCAACCGGTAAGCTTATCTAAATCAGTGAGTAATTGTTCGGCATAATCGGTAATTTTTAGGAACCATTGCCGGAGTAATTTTCTTTCTACTTTAGCACCCGATCGCCAAGATTTTCCTTCACTATCTACCTGTTCATTTGCTAAGACAGTTTGATCGATAGGATCCCAATTCACTGCCGCTTCTTTTTGGTAGGCTAATCCCGATTCAAAAAACTGTAAAAATAGCCATTGGGTCCAACGATAATATTCCGGGGAACAGGTGGCAACTTCTCTTTCCCAATCGATAGATAATCCTAACTGTTGTAATTGCCGTTTCATCTGGGCAATATTTTGATCAGTCCATTTTGCCGGAGGAACTCCCCTTTCAATAGCGGCATTTTCTGCGGGTA
This sequence comes from Microcystis sp. M49636_WE2, assembly GCF_030065375.1. Taxonomy (NCBI): domain Bacteria; kingdom Bacillati; phylum Cyanobacteriota; class Cyanophyceae; order Chroococcales; family Microcystaceae; genus Microcystis; species Microcystis sp. M49636_WE2. The sequence continues at coordinate 2,216 of NZ_JASJFG010000308.1, forward strand.
ATCCGAAAGCATCCCACCCCATGGGATGCAGCACGCGATAACCCTGCATTCTTTTCAGACGGGCAATCACATCGGTAATAGTATAGTTGCGAACGTGACCCATGTGCAGGTTGCCCGATGGATAGGGGAACATGGAGAGGGCGTAAAATTTCGGTTTATCGGTGTTTTCTGGGGTTTTGTCCAATCCCATTTGCTGCCAAATCTTCTGCCATTTCTGTTCGATTTCTGCGGGGTTGTACTGCACTGGGGTTTTTTCTCCTGAGTTTTATCTATCCTTCCTATTTTACAGCAGCCGGCTGGGGGCGATTGCCAGTTTTGGGGCTATCCACCCTAGCAAAAACCCTCTGGGTTTTAAGTAAGTGGTTCTAATTAAATATGAAGATAGATTTTGCCTCCGGTCCCCCCTCTCTATCCATTAGTCAGATATTTCTTAACAAAAAGAGAAGAAACTTAAAAAAAGGGGAAACGATTGATAGGTATAGTTTTGAAAGAAGGAATCAAGGTGGAGGTCAGCAAAAAAATGGAGAAATGGGCAGCCCAAGAATTACAGTATCGTGGAAAACTTGGCTGGACAATTTAGTACAAGTGTTCCGTAAGCTTCGGAAAATCTAGCCGCGATGAATGGCAATTTTTGTGTGACACTATTCATAAAAACGTTCCGCTCAATTTCTTCTTATCAATATGCTCTTAAAATTTCCTCAAAACCTGAAAATTAAGCGAATAGTATTATTAGTATTCTGCCTAGTGATAGGGATATTTGTCTGGTGGTTATCGTGGCAATCCACCGGGATGAGCCAAATTCAACGACCCGAAACAGTTGCCCAACAAATTTACCAAGTAATGCCAGATTTACCGAAAGAAAACAACTATATCCGTCGAGACACAGGAAAGATCGATCCGAATAATACTTTAATCAGTCGCTTTCTTCGTTATCATCAAGATACAAAAAAAAGGTTTACTCTCATCCGTTTTGATTGGCAATTAACCCTAGGAGATTATCTAGGAGTGAACGAGAAAATCAGCGAAGAAAACTATCCCGGACAGGTCACTCTTACGGTTAACCCGATGGCAGCCGATATCAAAGCGATGAACAGTCTTAATCGTCGTCAACGGCAGCAGTTAGTAACTCTTTTAGTCGAAATTTATAACCCCGCTATTCTCCCCCAAGAAACCCCCAATCCTAGTCCTTCTCCTAGTCCCTCTCCCCGTCGTCCATCTTTATCAAAACCGGGAGATGCTGACCTATTAAAATTCTAGAAAATTATGGAAAAAATTCTCAAATATGGTTCGGGTTGGCGCCTGGGTTGGAATCCTCAAGCAGCCGTTTATAAAGGATTAATTGGTGGCGATGATTGGGCGATGGAGTTGACCGAGGCCGAGTGGCAAGATTTGCGTCGGTTACTATCACAATTGACCGCAACTATGGCGGCCATGGCCACAGAATTAATGGATGAAGAAAGTATTGCTTGTGAAGCGGAAAGCGAGCTTTTATGGTTAGAAGCGGCA
>NZ_JASJFG010000821.1:0-21145 GCF_030065375.1 Microcystis sp. M49636_WE2
TCCCCCATAAACACAAAGATGGGGATAACGATTAATTAAAGCCTGATTAGCCCCCACATGGTCGCCGTGGTGATGGGTATTAAAAATAGCGACTAAATCCACCTGTAAAGCCTCTAATCGCCTGAAAACCGGTTCAGGTTCGGCCGGATCTACCACGGCCGCGATTTTTTGCGCTCGATCGTAGAGGAGGAAAATATAATTATCGGAAAGGGCGTTAAGACGTTCGATCTCCATGGTAGAATCTTGGGCTAAGGTTTAACTCGATCATATAGTGCTAACCTAACTCCCCGCAGCACAGGAATCGGCAAAAATTACGCAGGGAATCCCCACATGATTAATGGGAACAATATCGGGTTCTGTGGGGGGAAATAAAGCGACAACGTGGGGAACGGGACGGGGAGTATAATGCACTTGCGACTGGCCCCGATAAGCGAGGGAGGTGCTTGCTCCTGAATCCAACATCACCGCGTCCCGAAAACCTGCCTGTACTAATAATTCTCCCAAAGCCATGGAATCGATCGGGTCTCGGGAAACCCCGATTACTGGCTGTCCTGCCTGATTAATCCCCCAAAAAGCCCGGTGACGCAGGGCATCAAAACCGTAAAGTGTACCAAAGGACTCTCGCGATTGTGGTTGTCCATCTTTGACTAACCAAGCGGCCGCGACAAAAGCATCCGTCACCTTGAGATCATCTCCAGCCTCCGCTGCGATTCCTTCTAGGGTATTATGACGGGCAGGATCAAAAGGAAGATAACGCACCCATCGCTCAGTAATGATTACTAAAGGACGACCCTCTAACTTGCCGATTTCCCCTTCATATCCCGGTATAAAGCCGCCATTTTGGCTTAAAACCGGCCCGATCATCTGATTTGAGTCCAATTCCTTGAGAGAGAAAAAACCGCCATCTACAGCCGCGATCGCTTCTGTGCCGGCGATAATTTCCTCCACTTGATAACGACTATCAGCGTGGATGGTTTTGGGAATGCCGCCACTAATTAATACAAGTGTATTAGTTGGGAATTCCACTTCCCGTTTTTGGATGGTGGTGGCAAAGTTAAAACCGCCATCGGTACGGGGTAAGGGATCACCTCCCCAAGCTTGCGGGACAACTTCTCGCGTGCGCGATTGCCCAAAGCGTCCAATAGTGAGTAAATCGGGGGATTGTCCAGCAAAATGCTCATCGAGGTCATTCATCGATAAAGCCGCCCGATAACCCGCTTTTTTGACGAATTCCTTCACTCGATCGTCCGCCTTCCCTTCCGGATAGGTGAAATAATTAATCGGAATACCCAATTCTTTTTCTAAGATTTGTTTCGATTGCTTGACTTCTTGCTCTAAATCTGCATCGGATAATAACCTTAAATCCCGGGGATGACTGACACTATGGGAGACAATTTGTACTAGAGGATCGGCGGCCATTTCCTGGAGTTGTTGCCAAGTGACACTGGTTCGGCCGGTTTTTTGAGTCATTTTATTGATATAAATCGAGAAAACGGCGGGATAGTTATATTTTCTCAATAAAGGATAGACATACTGGTAATGTCCCCCATAACCATCATCAAAAGTTAATAAAACCGGTTTAGCGGGAAGGGGGATACCTGTCCGCAGATGGGAAATTAACCAATCGATACTGATAGGAGTTGCCCCGATTTCCTGCAAAAATTGAAAATGTGCCTCTAATTCGCCTGGAGTAACGTCAAAGAATACCTCTTTTTCTGGTAAAATGTCGTGATACATTAAAATCGGTACTTTTGCCCCTTGAGCGCGGAGATGAATTTCCGGCCAGGGTGCTAATTCGAGCGCTGTTGCCGAGTTATTTGGCCAATTATCGAGACTAATATCGTTTTTTTGGAGAGATAGGGGTAGAATCACGCGATCAGAGATGTTTTTATAGGTTTTACAATCAAAAACTCTCGATATATCCTTAAAGGAACTATTTTCTAGGACATAATCCGCGCATTCCGGTTGAAACTCCCTAAAAGGTGCGGGGAGAGAATCACCCCCCACCAGAGCATTAGAACGAGGATAGAGAGAAATTGCCCAAATAATCAGACAAACGACGATAAATGCCAAAAATCCGTATAGGGGAAGGAAGGGAAACGAAGATTTTTGCCGAGCTTGCCAACGCATAAGATCAAGTAATAAAGTAAAAAGTAAAAAGTAAAAAAGCAGATAGGCCCTGAGTTACCGAAAAAACTGCCTTTTATCTAGATTTTTGGCTTTTGTTTTCTCGTCAGCAAAGCCCACTGATTACAAGCTGAGTTTCCCTATAATCCGCTCCCTTGTCAAGTTTTCTAGAACACCCTCATCAGTTATCAGTTATCAGTTATCAGTTATCAGTGAGCAGTGAGCAGTGAGCAGTGAGCAGATTTGAGTTTTCAGTGGACAGTGGTAATCAGTGAGCAGTTGTCAATAGACTGCCTTTATTGATTCTCCCTATTTCCCCATTTCCCCATTTCCCCATCACCCCACACCCCACACCCCACACCCCACACCCTACACCCCACACCCTACACCCTACACCCCACACCCCACACCTTACTATGTTCAGGGGGATTAAGCTGGTAAAGCGTGACACAAAACTGCTAGAGTTACCAAAGACGAGTATATAAACTTTACAGATATTGTATGAGAGTTTTGGTTATTGGCGGAGACGGCTATTGTGGTTGGGCAACGGCACTCCATCTATCAAATAGAGGTTACGAAGTAGGCATACTTGATAGTTTAGTTCGTCGCTATTGGGACTTACAATTAGGCTGCGATACCTTAACACCGATCGCACCCATATCTCATCGGATTCAACGCTGGCAAGATCTGACGGGAAAATCGATCGATCTTTTTGTCGGGGATATCAATAACTACGACTTTTTGATTCAATCCCTGCGACAGTTTCAACCGGATGCGATTGTTCACTTCGGAGAACAGAGATCTGCACCCTTCTCCATGATCGATCGCGAACACGCGGTTTTAACCCAAGTTAACAACGTTGTTGGCAATTTAAACATCCTCTACGCGATGAAAGAGGAATTTCCCGAAGCGCACCTAGTGAAACTGGGAACCATGGGTGAGTATGGCACACCTAATATAGATATTGAAGAAGGCTACATCACGATCGAACATAACGGTCGTAAGGATACTTTACCCTATCCCAAACAGCCAGGTAGTATGTACCATCTCAGCAAAGTCCACGATAGCCATAATATCCATTTTGCCTGTCGGATGTGGGGTTTAAAAGCCACGGATCTTAATCAAGGGGTGGTTTATGGAGTCCTCACCGAAGAAACGGGAATGGATGAGATGTTGATTAACCGTCTCGATTACGATGGGGTTTTTGGTACTGCTTTAAACCGTTTTTGTATTCAAGCGGCGATCGGTCATCCCCTAACAGTGTACGGTAAAGGTGGTCAAACGCGAGGATTTTTAGATATCCGCGATACCGTGCGTTGTTTGGAATTAGCGATCGCCAATCCTGCTCAATCCGGGGAATTCCGCGTTTTTAACCAATTTACCGAACTGTTTAGCGTCGGTGACTTGGCACTGATGGTGAAAAAAGCTGGTTCCGCGTTAGGGTTAAATGTGGAGATTAACAATCTTGACAACCCGCGCATCGAGTTAGAGGAACATTATTTTAACGCTAAAAACACGAAATTACTCGATCTAGGCCTACAACCTCACTATCTCTCCGATTCTCTCCTCGATTCCCTCTTGAACTTCGCCACCAAGTATAAAAATCGGGTAGATATGAATCATATCCTACCAAAAGTCACTTGGAAACGATAATTTATTAGTAAATGATAAGTTGAGGATGGGTTACTTGCCCATCCTTTCCGTTTTTCTAATGTATCGCCATCAAACTCGATCTTAATCCGCACTGATGGGAATTATGGTCGTCCGCAATTGGGGAAATTAGGGCAACGTTCCCGCATTAACTGGGAAAATTCGGTTCTTTGAGCAGGAGTTAGGACTTGGCGAATTTCCAAAAAACTTTCAAATTGCAGGTTACTCATTTCTTGGCGATTGCGGGAGATTTGCTGATGTTTAGCACGAATATCTCGATCGGAGGCATTATTCGATAATAAACTATTTAGTTCTTGTTCATTCTTTCTAATAGTTTCTTGCAATTTTTGGATTTGTCCTCGGTATTTCTGACGAATAGCGGCAACTTTTGACTTTTGGTCATCGGTAAGGTTTAATTGTTCGATTAGTCCTTCTCTAGAATTATTCATCCGACGGGGACGACTCTCAGGACGCTGGGGAGAGCTAGTTTGAGCAATAAATAGACGATCTTGGGGATAGGATAACACCGTGGCAGTTGGGGCCAGGTTAGCGGCCAGAGTTAAAGCCATGGTTGTGCCGAGAATCGAGACAGTAGAAAAGTACATAATTGACCTTGACAAAGAAATTAAGGATTATAGGTAGAATAGGTGAGTTGAGGCTCGTTTAAGCTCATCCAAGGGGAACTATAAACGCTAGAAGCAGCAATCGGTGGAGCGATGCTATGGTTCCAACTTTCCACTAAAAAAGCTTCTAACTGCTCGTCAGAAATTTGGCCTAGTTGTGGATGAGGATCAGACCAACGATAGGAAGCAACAATCAGCACAGATAAGGCAGTAATACCAGTTATCCACCCCAATAAAGGCAGGGATTTTGGCCAAGTTACCGGCCTTTCTCCCCTAATCATTTGCATTAACTGTTCTTCTTGATCTATCGGTCGAGGTGGCAGCGATGGACGATAGCGACGCAGAAAATTAACTACTTTCTCATCTTCCGGGGACATTAGAGAACTCCTTGTTTTTGCAAAAATTGACCCATGGTTTTACGCGCATAATGAAGACGTGATTTCACCGTACCGAGGGGAATTTCTAAGATTTGAGCGATTTCCTTTTGGGGTAAGTCCTCTAGATCGTGAAGGACAAGGACAGCGCGATGTTCTAAACTGAGAATTTCTAACCCTTGTCGGACCACATCCTCATAATGCAATTGCATCAAATCGGGACTATCTTGGGGACGGGATTCGCTATCAAGGGAGTTTTCCTCATCAGTGCTTTTGGCCATCCTCATTTGTCTTTTGGCTAATTGTCGCCGACCATCGATCGCCACATTCCAGGTGATCCGATAAACCCAAGTGGAAAAGTATTCAGGTGAACGCAATTTCGGCAACCCGCGCCACAGTCTTAAAAATACCTCTTGGACAAAATCCTCTAGGAATTCCTGTCCACAGAGTTGATAGAGAGTAGAGCGGATTTTTGGTTGATAAAGACGGTAAAGGTGACGAAAAGCACCCCTATCACCCCTTTGACATTTCAAGATTAACTCTCGATCGCTCACACTTGTTTGCTTATCGGTTATCACCCTGATCATTACCCCCGCTGGATACCTGTCCGTTTAGACTGGGGGGTGTCAAGAATGGTTCATAACCAGTTATCAGTTATCAGTTATCAGTTATCAGTGATTCAGTGATTCAGTGAATCACTGAATCAGCTTTTTTCTTCCTGCTCCCCATCTCCCCTCTCCCTTCTCCCTTCTCCCCACACCCCACACCCCACACCCCACACCCCACACCCCACACCCCACACCCCATCACCGAGGGAGTAATTGTTGATAGAAATCCAATTGTTTTTGAGCGAGGGCTTTATTAGTATAATTGGTCATTACTCTCTGATAACCCCTCTGGCCTAATTCTTGAGCGAAGCTGGGATTATCTAAGAGAGTTTGTATCGATTTAGCCAGTGCCTCCCCATCTTTTTCGGGAAAAATTAAACCCGTATCGGCAATAACAAAGGGAATTTCTCCCGAATCAGAACCAATAACAGGAACCTGACAGGCCATGGCTTCAATTAAGACATGACCGAATTGTTCTTTCCAACCGACGGCCGTTAAAGTTTTGACCTGATAGGTGGTTTCTGACGGCAAAACTAAAGTGTTCATCAGGTTAAGATAATTAACTACTTGATCGTGGGGAACACTTTCCACTATCATCAAGCGATCGCTTATTCCTGCGGCTGTAGCTTCGCTGACTATTTTATCTTTCAGAATTCCCCGACCTAACAGTAATAATTTCCACTTACCTGTTAATTTAGATACGGCTTTAATCAGCGTTAGAATGCCTTTCTCTTCCACAAAACGACCGACAAAACCAATCACAAATTCATCGCTTTCAATACCTAAAGATCGGGCTAAATCGGGTTGCTTGCCCGGGGAAAAAAGAACTTCATCCACGCCTAATTGCGGTAAAACGGTGTATTTACCCCTGTAACCCCGTTCTTTTAAAACATCTACCCCGTCCTGATTACCGGCAATTAAACCATCGGTATTTTTCAGGTTATAAGCTTCTAACCAAGAGATGGGAAATTTAGGAGTATAGGGAAGATTCCACCAAGTAAAAAATACATTTTTAGCCCGGAGATTTAAGAGACGATTCAGAGTAATAAATTGTGCATAAGCGAGAGATTTAGAACCCTGTTCCACTTGAATAATATCAGGTTTAAACTTTTGCAATAAAGAAATTATATCAGTGCCAAAAGTTAATAAAGATTGGTTATTTTGGCTAAAATTAGAGATAGGAATAACTCGGAAATTATCAGCTATTTTCGGTTGACTTTCAATGATTTTATTTTGGACTCCTCCCGGTTGCCAACGTTGGGGAACAACAATAGTAACTTCAATACTGGGATTTAATCTTGTCAAGGCGCGCAGTTTCTCACAGTTGAGATCAACTATATATGTATGACTAGCGACTAAAATTCTCATAGATTATCTAGTTTTGTATAAATTTGACCATCATTCCAGAGGGACTTTACTTGAGTTTTCAGAGCATCCAGAAAACCTAAACTATAAAAAATTCCCCTAGAGAGGATTTTAATCGGGGAACCACCTTTATTACAGGGAGGATTGCCAAGAACGTGACAATCAAATAATTTAGCGTAGAGTCGCAATTGTTGAGCGGGAGTGAGATTTTTCAGGGCCATCAGAAAGTGATTATGATAAAAAGTCGTCTGATAACTCAGAGAACGAGTGCTAATATCATGACAGCCGCCGGTTTCTTCCCCTAAATGAACCAGATAAGCGGTGGGATCGTACCAGACATGATAGGGAGTCCGGCGTAACCTTAAGCAAAAATCCGATTCCTCGCGCACGGCACTGCCACGAAAGCGTTCATCGAACCAAATGCCGTATTTAGTAAATATATCCTTACGGAAAGACATATTACAGCCCCGGGCTGAGATTACCTGCTGGGGTTTAGTGGTGTGGACAAGATCGATGTAATACCAAGCAATGCCCGGATCCATCGCTTGGGGGGGTAAAAAGTCGATTTCGTAGGGTTTGCTGGTATCTGTCACCATTTTTTGGGAGTCACCCAATTTCATGCGATCAAATACCCGACCGGCCACTACACCTATCTTAGGGTTCTTGACAAAATTCTCACCATGTGCTTTGAGATAATTATCCGGTAGCCGCACATCATCATCGATAAAAAGAACAATATCGCCCTGGGCGCGACGGACTCCATAATTTCTGGCACCGGGTAAACTCGCCCAATCCAGTCGATACCAGCTAATTTTGTGCTGATTAGCCAGATTTTCCAGATAGGATTGTAGGGCGGGGCTGTGGGTAGCGGTCTGGTCGATAACTAACACCTCAAAATCGGGGTAATCTTGTCTGAGTAGGTCATCGAGAGTATCTTTAAGAGGCTCTTCGCGTCGATAGGTGGGTATGATGACAGAAATCGAGGGAAAATTCATAGCAGTAATCAGTAAACAGTAAACAGTAAACAGTAAACAGTAATGGCTCTTCGGTTTGTGTTATGCAATGGACGGGGGTTATAAGGGATGTAACCCTTATATAGAAAGGCATTTAGCGATTTTTGTTAATTTTTTTCGTCTAGAGCGAACTAATCAATTAAGTCTCTTGCCAGATAAGGATTTAGTCGATTTATGCCCCCCGATCAAACCAGACCAAGTAACGAAGAACCACAGTAATCAGTAAAAAGACAGTAAGTACCTAAGCAAAATTAATTACACACATCTAACCACCTCTTGCCTCTTGCCTCTTGCCTTTTGCCTTTCTTCACTAGGAAATTAATTTTGCACGACTACTTAGAAAACCGCACACTTAAAAACTCACATCTGATAACTGATAACTGATAACTGATAACTGAAAAGGCTTATAGTAATTTCAAGCTAAAGAAACACCTTTGCGTTTAAATTTTAAGCCCTTTTTGGAGGATTTTGTGGCGGTTTCCCCCGCCAGAATTTTTGCTTCTTTTTCCTGTTTTTCGATCACGGGTAATTTAAAAATTACGCCCGCAAATATCCAGTAATAAACGCCCACAGGATCCGTATCGAGGGCATACCAATAGGGAAGATAGGCAACAAAGAGCAGCAAAACCCAATAACTACCGGCAAAACCTCGCAGAGTGGGATCTTTGAGGGAACGATAGGTGCGGAAGGCCAGATAAACTAGATGGGTCATGAATATCATGTACAAGGCAAAACCAATGTATCCCAACTCGAATAAAACTTTACTGTGATAGGTTTCCACAAAAGAAATATCACCGAAAACCCTAGCAGAAGATGTGGCCACACCAAGTCCACGACCTAAAATACCGCCCTGATTACGGATAGCAAAATCCAACTGTTCTTGAAGAAAAGCGGTGGGGGGAGCCTGTTGCCAACGGCTGACGGCACTATCGTAGCGTTGTTGGACAAAATCGGGGTTAAGGAAAGAAAAACCGATAGCTAGAAGTAAAGCGGCGGCAAAAATGATCGGCAAAAATCTTTTTAAGTTAGCGATTTGTCCCGTAAGAATCGTCATCAGACCAATAATCATCGGTACGGCAAAGAAAGCTAATCTTTGCCCGGAGACCACTGCATTGATAAAAACTAGGGTTAAACCCACTAGGGCTGCTAGTCGCCATTTTTGGGAAGTTTCACTAAAGGCACTGGCATAACAAATTACGGCACTAGAGACCAAAAACCAGGCCCAGTGCCAGGGGGAAACAAAGGTACCCGGTAGGCGGATCATATTCACTTCCGGACTATAGACTAATCCCCCGCCAACCAAACACCTTGCCTCTAAGGTGGCTTTGAATAGTGCATCGGCCACATAGCCTCTAGTTCCTACACAACGACCGGTTTTCAGCATCCAGTATTGCATTAGTCCCAGGACACAACAAATAATCACTAAAGTTACTAAAAGACGACCAAAAAATAACAGGGTGGGTTTGTCTTTAATTAAGTAATAAGTGCAGAAGATCAAGGGGACATAACCTAGCAAAACTTTAAACCCTAATAGTCCTTGTAGAAAAGTCTCACTTTCCCGACAGGGAATTCCGAGCAAACGGCCATCCCTAAACACACTGATCCCAGCCACGGAATCGCAAGTAGGCAGAAATTGTCTCTGTAAATTGACGGCTAATAGACAGACTACACAGAAAACAAAGATTAATAATAGGGTTATACCTAATTGTTTCGGGACAATAATCGGTAATCGCTTTTTTCGACATTCTAAAACTAAGGCGATTAAAGCGGGTAGATAAAATATATCTTTACTAAGCTGGAGGATTTGACTACCTCCCAACCAATAGATAATAGTGCCAGTGAAGGGGACATAGATAATAAATGCCCAAAGAGCCGCACGGGGATAGCTAAAGGAGAAAACTCCTAAAATTAAGGCTAAACTTACTGCCGCTCCTATCTTGGCATCAAATAATAAGCTGAGGGGTAATCCGAGCAAAATTGCCACACAAATGGCAAAAATAATCAACCCCGTTAACTTTTGTTTCTTTTGCCTTTCTTCTTTTTTGAGGGCAAGTTTCTCTTTGATGTTAAGCGGGGGACTATCGGCTTTTGTTTGGCCTTTCTTATTCTTTTTTTTCTGGCGATCTATACTCAGTCCGGTCATAATTATCCCTTGCTAGGCTAGGCTAAGGGCATTATAATCCCTGTCCCCCTCGATCGACTACAAAAGATAGCTTCGCACCGCTTCCACTAGCCTTTCTGTCCAAAAATTGGCTAATTCTAGGGTTTCTGCTTCCACCATCACCCGAATTAAGGGTTCTGTCCCGGAAGCGCGCACCAAAATTCTACCTTTTTCTGCCATAGCTGTCTCAGCTTTGAGGATTTCCCGCCGCAAAGGTTCACATTGCTGCCAATTACGTCGCACTTCTCTATCTTCCACCCGCACGTTGCGTAAAATCTGCGGATAGGTGACAAAGCTATGATCGACTAAGTTAGCCAAGGAAACCGCCGATTTCCGCACTAAAACCGCTAAATGTAGGGCGGTTTGCATTCCATCCCCAGAAACTCCGTAATGATGGCAGAGAATATGACCGGATTGTTCGCCCCCTAGCATGGCTCCAGTTTCCCACATTTGCGCCTGAACGTGCTGATCGCCCACGGCAGTCCGCAAGAATTGACCCCCCAGTTTTTGCCAAGCGCGTTCAAAGCCTAAATTAGCCATCACCGTTGCCACTAATAACCCATCGGGTAGCTGTCCGGCTTCTAAGAGGGAACGACCCCAAAAATAGAGAATATAATCGCCATCTACTACTCTACCTTGACTATCCACGGCCAAGACTCGATCGGCATCGCCATCGAAGGCAAACCCCAAATCCGCTTGCTGATTAATCACCGCCGCCTGTAAGCTTTCTAAATGGGTAGAACCACAATTAACGTTAATGCGATCGCCATCGGCGCGATCATGTAAACAGATAACTTCCGCCCCCAAAGCTTGGAATACTAAAGGTGCTAGGTTAACGGCTGCCCCCCAAGCTAGATCTAAAACTATTTTTAATCCCGATAGGTTAATATCCGTCCCGACGGAATCAATCACAGCTTGATAATATTTTTGGATTAATTCGGGACAAAAAGTCGCTTTTCCCCAATTTATCGGTTTATCTGCTAATTCTAAATTGCCCCTTAAACCCGCTTCTATCTGTCCTGCTAAAGTGCCAGATAATTTTAAACCGCTACTGTCAAAAAATTTAATGCCGTTGTCTTCGGGAGGATTATGACTGGCAGAAATCATGATCCCACCCATCGCTTCGCTTTCTCTGGTTAAATAGGCGACGCAGGGAGTGGGACATAATCCCAGTTGCCAGACCTCTATTCCCGCCCAAGTTAAACCCGCAGTGATAGCATTGGCTAACATATCACTGGAATTACGCGAATCTTGACCGATAATTACCGGTTTGGTGACACCAGCTTGATTTTTTAATACCTGTCCCGCCCAAAATCCGATCTGTAGCGCTAGGGGGGCAGTTAATAATTCTCCCACTTGGCCGCGAATTCCGTCTGTGCCAAACAGGGGGGATGGCGGTAATTCGATCAAACCCCCTAAGGATAACAGGGGATGCGATCGAGCTTTCTGCCCATTTTGATACGATAGAGAAGCTACCATGGCCGATTCCTTTCCTCACACAACACACTCAGAGGATAACATGATCACCGATTTTTTAAAATTAATGTTCCCAGTTGACCTTAATCCTCCTCCCGGAGTTCCTGACACCGTAGGGTGTGGGGTGTAGGGTGTGGGGTGTGGGGTGTGGGGTGTAGGGTGTGGGGTGTGGGGTGTAGGGAAATGGGGAGAATAAATAAAAATAATCTCCTGAATCCTGTCTCCTGAATCCTGTCTCCTGCCTCCTGAATCCTGTCTCCTGTCTCCTGAATTAAAGATTGTTGATTTTTGCCGGAGGTCTAAGCAAGGAACCCAGGTTATTTGATAAGCTAAAACGGTAATCTTGACCCCCGAATGCCCGTGCTGATCAGTGTTGTCATCCCCACCTACAATCGCCAAGCAATCTTAAAAAAATGTTTAATCGCTCTAGAAAATCAGCGTTTAACCGATAATAAGGTGGAAAACTACGAAATAGTCGTTGTCGATGATGGCTCTACCGATGGGACGATCGCCTGGCTAGAAAGTCAAAAAGCTAATTTACCCCATCTGCAACTGTGGCAACAGGATCACGGCGGACCGGCGATCGCTAGGAATCTGGGGGTAGAAAAAGCTCGTGGTGATACAATTATCTTTATCGATAGCGATCTGGTAGTGACAGAAAATTTTCTGCAAGCCCATGCCGAAGCTTTAACCGCCGGGGCAGCCAGTCTCGGCAGCGATCGCTTATTTACCTACGGCAGCGTCATTAACACCTGTAACTTCGATCATCCCACCAGTGAACCCTATAAAATCACCGATTTCTCCGCTGCCTATTTTGCCACGGGCAACGTAGCGATCGCCAAAAAATGGTTATTAGCGGCGGGATTATTCGACACCCAGTTTCAACTCTACGGTTGGGAAGACTTGGAATTAGGAGTGAGATTGAAACAATTAGGACTAAAATTAATCAAATGTCCTGAAGCCGTCGGTTATCATTGGCATCCCCCCTTTAATCTCGCCCAAATTCCCAATCTCATCGATAAGGAAATTCAACGGGGACGGATGGGAGTGATTTTTTATCAAAAACATCCCACCTGGGAAGTGCGGATGATGATTCAAATGACTTGGATTCATCGACTGTTGTGGGGTTTACTTTCCCTGGGGGGAACCCTGAATGAACGCAGCCTCTCCCCTCTGTTACAATGGTTGATCGATCGAGGTAAACCCCAATTAGCCCTAGAAATTGCCCGCATTTTTCTCAATTGGTACAACGTGCGCGGCGTTTATCAAGCTTATCGGGAAATGCAGCCTCAGTGAAATGTCTTGCCGAACACCGATGGGGTGTGACAGGATTTAGCATCGACAACCGACTCCCTAAAACCCGAGACTTTCTACCTCACCATCGAGATAACTGCCCTCAAGGTGAACATTTGCCGATAAAAAACTTAATATTTTCTTTCTTTTTCTGATAATTGCTGCCACAATCAAAAGCAATCGGCAGAGAGAGCGGCGGAAAACACTGACCACCTTTGCCCCTTGTCAATTATCGTCCGAGATTGGGCATATTTAGAAGTAAATTTTCCTAGAGGAGGAATCCCATAATGAGTATCGTCGATATTTTAATCGGTTTTGTCGGTGGAGGTGCGATCGGGGGTGGGGCTTTATATGCCCTGCAAGAGGGAAAAATCAGGGAAGCACTGCAAAAATATGAGAAAATTCGGGCGGCTTTAGGTGAAACCGAAGCGGAGTTAAAAGACACCCAAGGACAGTTTGGCAATATCGAAGCCACCTATAGAGAAGAATTGGCTAAATTGCAAAAAGAGTTAGAAGATAGCCAAGGACGTTTACCAGAGGCAGCCAGCGCAACTGCCGCTCCAGCCGTGGAAAATGCCCATACAACCGAAATTCAGGAACTTCAACGGCAATACGAAGCTAAAATCGAGGAATTGCGCCAAAGCTATCAAAGTCAAATAGAAGGGATTATAGAAGGCAAGCAAGCGGAAATAGAAGCCCTGCGTCAAAGTCAACAGGAGCAGATTCTAGAATTAGAAAATGGCTATCAGTGGCAAATTCAACTAGAACAGGGTTATCAAAGTCAACTGTTAGAACTAGAAAACGCCCGCCAAACGGTATTGGATGAGCGAACCCCTGAAATTGTCGAACCCTGGGATGATTTCCCCGATAACCCCAGTGCCGAAGAAATCAATCCTTTTGAGGGTTTTATCACGGAAGAAACCCTAGGATTAGAACCAGAATTTGCCCCCGAAACACCCCTAGAAACGCCCGTTTCCCCCTCAGAATTCACTGGGGAAATGAATCCCTTTGATGGTTTTATCACGGAAGAAAATCTAGAGTTAGCAGCGGAATTCACTCCTGAGATGGAGATGTTTGGCGAAGAGGAAGAAACTAGAATGATCGGTAGCCTAGAAGAATTATCGGGTAATTATGATCGAATATACAGTCAAGAAACCGTTGGCAGTGACACGGGTTTCTCTGATTTATTAGCCACCGACTCGGAAAAATTCGCCGATGCCCCAAATTCTCTAGATGACTTATTTGCCGATATTAATGACAGCAATAGCCCCGAATTATTCGAGCCTTTTGCTGAAGAAACCCCTAAAGTTGCATCTAACCGCCAAAATGTTGCTTCTGTTGCGAGTGACCAAGAAGAACTGGATTTCTTCAGTATGTGGGATGAAGAAGAAGTGAGCGATCCAGAATCCCTGCCTTCTGACGAAGAATTTCCCCTTGATGATCTATTTAGCGATGATTTATTCTCGGATTGGGACAATAGCAAAACCACGACGCCAGAATCTCATCAGTAGGCAGATTGCCCGCTATCAAGGCAGAAGACAGAATTTCTTCCCCACCCGATTTCTGGCTTCTGACTTTCTTAGTATATCGGCATAAGTACCTAAGCAAAATTAATTACACATATCTAACCACCTCTTGCCCCTTGCATGAGTGCCTATCTTCACTAGGAAATTTATTTTGCACGACCACTTATATCGGCCGTGTCCCCGTGTCCACCTATTCCCTTACCATAAAAAAATCAAAAAACTGTATCAAAAGTAACAGACACGGGTAAAAAAAACAAATAAGATATGTCAGGATGTCGTGCGCCCACTTGACTCTAGCTAAATCTTATTTTAAGGAGATTTCCCTGTGAAACTCGCTATTACACATCTTGTTTTATCCACCGCCACTTTCGGCCTAATGTTGGCTGTGCCGCAGAACGCCCAAGCCGCAGGCCTGATTCCCCGTGTCGAGGCCACAGCACCAGGTTTTACTACTAACTCCCAGGGGAGTCTAGCCGCTACTACCAACGGATTTGGGCTGCAGGGTCCGCCGCTTGACAGGCCAACTCTGACGGGAACTCACGCGCAGACAAATACTGGTATGACTAATCCCAATGCTTGGCGGACACCTCTACTGACCGCCAGTACCGTCGGAAACGTTACTATCGATTTTGCTTTCGGTCGTATCTATAATCTTGCTGGGTTTAGTTTCTGGAACCTTGGCGGTGATATGACATCAGCCGGTCAGGGGATTAACGGCGTGACGATTCAATACTCCAGCAACGGTGGAACAAATTGGACTACTCTGACTGACCCTGGCGTTCCAGCTTCCTTTAGCAAAGGCCCGGCTACAGGTGTTGTGTCCGCGCAACAGGTCAGTTTTAGCCCAGTCTATGCGACTAATGTTAGATTTATCAACATGAGTAACCATGGAATAACTGCTCCTACTAACTATCGTCTCGGCTTCAATGAGATTCAATTTACATCAATCCCCGAACCTTCCACCACCCTGGCTCTGTTAGCCTTGGGTTTAGCGGGTATGGGTCTTGGTCTGAGAAAAAGAATTTAATTTTTGGATGGTAGGTGGGGTTATGGGATAACACCGGGTAACCAATCTACTCACTTAGAGCAACCAACAGGGAGAAGTCTAAATCTTAGGTAGAGTTGCGTCAATGGTCGTTGGAGCAACAAGGGTGGCAGTGAAATTTTCGGATGGAGAATAAATCGTTAAGGTTTCACCACTGGAAGAAAACATCGCTCGTCCCTAGCAGATTTGACATTTTCCCAATCGGGACGCAAAGGATAAAGATTAGTAAGCCCCATAGTTGCCCCTTGCTAGGGGAATTTTTTTGCTGGAAAATAACGTTCGCCCCCAGCCCAGCCAAGACCCTCTAAATGGAACCCGTGGTCGAGAAAAATTAGAAAAACAGCCCTAGAGTTTCTGGCGAGTGCTATAAAGGTAAATAGTCATTTTGATCGCCTAC
Source organism: Microcystis sp. M49636_WE2 (assembly GCF_030065375.1). NCBI lineage: Bacteria > Bacillati > Cyanobacteriota > Cyanophyceae > Chroococcales > Microcystaceae > Microcystis > Microcystis sp. M49636_WE2. Next base: position 15,659 of record NZ_JASJFG010000821.1, read on the forward strand.
TTGTCCTAACCATGCCACGCACCCAACGTAACGATAACTTTATTGATAAATCTTTTACCGTCATGGCGGATATCATTTTAAAGATCCTGCCCGCCAATAAAAAAGCCAAGGAAGCCTTTGTTTATTACCGTGATGGGATGTCTGCCCAAGCTGACGGCGAATACGCCGAAGCTCTAGATAACTACTATGAAGCGTTAACCTTAGAAGAGGATCCTAACGATCGCAGTTATATCCTCTACAATATCGGCATTATCCACGCTAGTAACGGCGAGCATGAAAAGGCTCTGGAATACTACGAAGAAGCTATCCAACTTAATCCTAGAATGCCCTCTGCCTTGAATAATATCGCTGTTATTTACCATTTTCAAGGGGAAAAAGCCAGAGAAGACGGCCGACAAGCGGAAGCGGAAGCACTCTACGACAAAGCGGCAGAATACTGGAAACAAGCCATCCGATTAGCCCCCAATAACTACATTGAAGCCCAAAACTGGCTGAAAATCACCGGGCGATCGGAAATTGATGTTTTCTTCTAAATTGAGGAGACAGGATTCAGGAGTCAGGAGTCAGGAAATTGCTTTTATTTATTCTCCCCAATTGATAATTCATAATTGATAATTCATAATTTCCACTCCCTCACTCCCCAATTGATCATTCATCATTCATAATTCCCCATTTCTCCCATGATCGATCGAGCAACAGTTGAAAAAATCGCCCATTTAGCCCGTTTAGAGATTGATAGCGGCGAAGAAGAACAATTTGCGGCGCAATTAAGCGGAATCCTCGATTATTTCGAGCAGTTAAGCGAATTAGACACGGAAAATGTGCCACCCACCACGCGAGCGATCGAAATTCAAAATATCACTCGCGCCGATAGTAATAGACTTTATCCCGATCACGAGGTCTTAGTGCAAGAATCGCCGGCCCCAGAAGGGGATTATTTCCGGGTTCCCCGTATTCTCAACACCGACGAAGACTAAATCAGTGACCACTATTTACTGTTTACTGATCACTGATTTAGATGCCATCTAGGGTTTTTGCTGCTATCTTGGACTAAGATCAGACCTAGCAATGGAGACATAATATAATGATCGCATCCCAAGATGTGGCACCATTTCAGCTTATTTCGACCGTAGAATCGGCAGCAACAGAATTTAGGCCTTGGGGTTCTTTCACCACCCTAGAAGAAGGTCCCGGTTATAAAATCAAGCGGATTGAAGTAAATCCGGGTCATCGTCTCAGTTTACAGATGCACTACCATCGCAGTGAACACTGGATTGTGGTTTCGGGGACGGCAAAAGTCACCTGTGGAGATAACGAAGAAATTCTCGGAGCCAATCAGTCCACTTATGTGCCGCAGTGTACCGCTCACCGTCTGGAAAACCCCGGGGTGATCAAATTGGTGTTAATTGAAGTGCAGAATGGGGAATATTTAGGAGAGGATGATATAGTCCGTTTTCAGGATGATTATGCTCGCCATCAGAGCTAAGACAGTGTTTAGGGGGACAGAAGGGCAAGAAACTATATTTTCGCCCCAAAAACCCTTTTAGGTTAGTCTGCCTGACTGTCTTCCCTGTTGTCAAGGCTACTCAAGTTATAGAACAATTTTCTTTTCCGTGCGGGTAGTGGTTTTCCTCCATGGCAGAAAAATAAACTTCCCCTAGACCTTGTGTGGGAAGCTTGAGGAAAGCTGGGCTAGGGGAAATAATTTATTCCTTTGCTGGATTAACTCTAGCATATAACTCTGATTTGTCAGGACTATAACAGCCAGATGTCAATTCTATGACAAAGAAAAGCCGCTCATAAGCTGCCCCCGCATCTAAATTGCTGGTTGAGATGAGGCACTCTTGCACTCTTGCAACAGGAAAGGGATTGGGGGAGATTCAGCTAATCTAAGGATAGGCCGTTAAAATGCGTCTTAGCTTATTCAGGAGATTATTTTTATTTGTTCTCCGCTCTCCCCTCTCCCCACCTGCCAATTCGTAATTTATGGTTCTTCGGTTTGTCTTATGCAATGTACAGGATTATAAGGAATGAAACTCTTATAGAGAAAGACATTTGGCGATTTTTGTCAATTGTTTTTGATCTAGAGCGAACTAATCAATTAAGTCTCTTGCCAGATAAGGATTTAGTCGATTTATGCTCCCCTATCGAACCATACCAAGTAACTAAGAGCCTAATTTATAATTCATAATTCATAATTCATAATTTCCACTCCCGTCCACCTATTTTCTGAGAATTCTAGAGGTACTTGTAAATATTTGTTACAACGAGACGAGGAAAAATCTGAGGACAGGGACAGAAGAAAGGATTATCGACGGGGATCAAGGATTTCAGCAGGAAACTGCATTGGGGATCAAGAGAAACCGATTGTAAAGTTTTCGATACCTCTCGCCGATTCTTGTAATAGTTCGATACATATAACATAGATGATTAGCGATGATTGTAAATTTATATTGCGAATAGCTCATCTTCTTCGGTGTTTTCCCTATACTGGTTTTCATCAACTTTGAGCCGACGTGCAGAAAAGTTAGACCACCAAGTTTGTAAGAGGTCAGGAAGATGCAATTAACCGCAAGAAATAACTGGGGCTACGTTTCTTTAGCAATGCTAAAAAGCTTTCTTCTCTGGAGTTTCGTCCTCACTGTCTGTTTATTAGTAGTGGGATTTCCTTTAGTAGTATTAATGATGACAGTGGGAGCATTGTCGGCGATTATCTTACAGTCAGTTTTACCGATTAGTTCCGTGCTTTTAGTGGCGGGAATGATTATTGGTATCAATATTTTGGCTATCCTAATTAGTGCCGCTTTATTAACAGCAAAAGGTGTTCATCCCCATGAAGTTAGCTGGTTGCACTGGTTACACGGTGAGGTAAAAACCTCTCATCAAGCTGTTTATGCTTCTTGTCCCCTAACTTGCGGGGTAGTTCATTAAATCTGATTTTCTTACAGTGGAATTACTTACCTTTTTTCTATTTAGATTTATTTAAGTTTTCAACTGCTTTATCGGTTGATTATACACACTCCAAGCTAGTGCAACCCGGTTTTACCGGGTTTTTTCATCGTTATTGAGCTAAAGCAGTTATCTGAATAATGGGGAGTCGGTCTTCGCTCAAATTAGGTTAAACTTGATCTATTATCAGAAAGGCTGTAACTGAATATTAGAAGACAGGGAGATGAGAGCTTTTGATAACTGAAAACTCACATCTGATAACTGATAACTGATAACTGATAACTAACCGGTATAATGGGGGAGAAAACCGGAAAAAATCGATGTCTAGCCTTCCAGAAACCGACAATCCCAGCTACAAGGTCATCTTAGGGGCATTAAACCATTTAATCACCGTTGTTGCCCGTTTACGAGATCCAGAAAGCGGCTGTCCTTGGGATTTAGCCCAAACCCCAGAAACCCTGATTCCCTACGTTATCGAAGAAGCTTATGAGGTGGTAGCGGCGATTAAAAGCGGTGATAAAACTGCCATTGCCGAGGAATTAGGCGATTTACTGCTACAGGTGGTTTTACAAGCCCAAATTGCCAGTGATGAGGGTAATTTTAGCCTAGAAGAAGTGGCTAGAGGCATCACCGATAAATTAATTCGTCGTCATCCCCACGTTTTCGGGGAGCTATCCTTAGAAAATCCCGAACAGGTGCGTCAAAATTGGGAGAAAATCAAAGCTGAGGAAAAAAATGACCCGACTATTAGCGGCAAATTAACCCGTTATGCCCAAACTTTACCACCCTTGATGGGAGCGATGAAAATTTCTCGGCAAGCAGCGCGAGTCGGTTTTGAATGGGAAAATATCGCGGGAGTCTGGGAAAAATTTGGCGAAGAGTTAGCAGAATGGCAAGAGTCCCTAGAATCTAGCGATAAAGAGCATCAACAGGCAGAATTAGGCGATTTACTCTTTACTATTGTCAATCTTGCTCGCTGGTATAATTTAGACCCCAGTATCGCTTTACAAGAGACTAATCTGCGTTTTATTCAACGTTTTTCCCTAGTGGAATCTGTGGCGGAAAAGCCTCTCCATGACTATACACTAGAGGAATTAACAGTTTTCTGGCAGCAAGCGAAAGCTAAGTTACATCAACCATCATCTGGGCAATAATGCAAGAGCAAGAAATTAATAAGGACAAATCTAAGAGTTTTTGGGCTTCTATTCGAGAAAATCTGCAAATTATCGCTATAGCTTTAGTTTTAGCCCTATTGATCCGCACTTTTGTGGCTGAACCTCGTTTTATCCCCTCCGATTCTATGTTACCCACTTTAGAACAGGGCGATCGCTTAGTGGTGGAAAAACTTTCTTACGATTTCCATCCCCCTCGACGGGGGGATATCGTCGTCTTTGAACCGCCGGCACAATTACAATTACAGGGATATCAAAAGGACCAAGCTTTTATTAAAAGAGTGATTGCCACAGCAGGGGATGTGATTGCTGTCAAGGAGGGCAAAATTTACCTGAATAATCAACCCTTGGCAGAGGATTATATTCTCGAATCCCCTCAATATAATTTAATGCCTTTGCTTGTGCCGCAAAATAATTTATTTGTCATGGGAGATAATCGCAATAATAGCAATGACTCCCATATCTGGGGGTTTTTACCGGAAAATAACGTGATTGGTAGGGCGGTTTTTCGCTTTTTTCCTTTTAATCGTTTGGGGATTTTAGGGGGGAATAGCTAACAGGAATTTTTAGTCTTGATGATGTTGAACAATTAAGACGGAACAGGGGGCATGATGGAGAACATAATTACTCACACTACCTAAGAATAACTCTCCTAGACCCGATCGCCCACGCCGACCGATGACAATTAAATCAATATTTTCCTCTCGCGCCACTTTACAGATAGTTTTGGCGGCATGACCGTAAATTTGCCGGTATTCTCCCTTTACACCCATTTCTCCCGCCTGATTAGCCCTTTTTTGCAACATTGCCACCCCTTTCTGCTCAAATTCTTCCCATTGTTGCCGCCAAAAATCAAGAGTCAGATCATTGCCCTGGGCGGGGTAAATATCGGCTAAATTGGGTGGAATCGGTAAAGGGCTATAATCTTCTTCAGGAGAAAGGACGTGCAGTAGTAGGAGGTTAGCTTCGTACTTACTGGCTAAGGATACAGCCTCCTTAAAAACACTCTCCCCCATCTCCGACAAATCTACTGCTATCAAGATTTTTTGATACATTTTTCCACCTCTGCAACCATGCCTTATTTAACGGAATCCGACGCTATTAGGAATGCGATCGATCACTTTTCTCATTTTCCCATTCTTTGGTTAGATACGGAAGTAGCCGATTACGATAGCAAGACTCCCCGTTTGTCTCTGATTCAAATTCTGGCTGATTCCACGGACTTAACGGGGGAGCGGGTGACAATTTTGGATGTTCTTGATCGACCCGATCTTACTAACTATTTTATCACTAAAATCATGCTGGTTGACCGGATAGAAAAGGTTTTTCACAATGCTAGTTATGATTGTAAATTTTTGGGCGGTAA
>NZ_JASJFG010000780.1:0-3886 GCF_030065375.1 Microcystis sp. M49636_WE2
CAAAGCTGTCATCCCTAAACCCTTGACAATTTTGACAAAATATGCTAGGTCTTGATCGCTTAAAATAGCGGCAATTAAAAGGACAGCATCGGCTCCTTTAGAGCGAGCGTAGTAGATTTGATAGGGATAAAGGATAAATTCCTTGCATAGTAGGGGTAAAGATACCGCTTGTCGGACGAGGGTAAGATTTTCGTAACTACCTTGAAAAAATTTACTATCGGTTAAGACCGATAAACAAGTGGCCCCTCCCTGTTCATAGGTACGGGCGATCGCTACAGGATCAAAATCTTCGCGGATGACTCCCTTGCTAGGGGAAGCTTTTTTCACTTCGGCAATCAAAGCGGGTTCGGTTTTACCCTGTTTTAAGGCGGCTAAAAAGTCGCAAGGTGGCGCAGTATTGGCTATTTTTTTGCGTAATTCCAATAAAGGCAACCGCTCGCGCAATTTATCGACTTCGATCTCCTTATGCCAAACGATTTCTTCTAAAATATTTTGTGGTTGTGCCTCTGGCACTTTCACCACATAACTCAAACTCTCAACTTTGACGGCAGGATTGGGGTGTTTTCTTCGGATCTGCATTTTCTCACTGTCCAGAGCTTAACAGTGATTAGTGTAACAGCGATTAGTTATCGGGAATTGAGATAGAGACGGGGAAAACCACGTCTCTACAGACATTTATCTAGACTTGTGTGGATATTGCCAATCTTCACCGAAAGGCTATTGCATAGCTTCGAGCGAACGTTCTAAAATTTGATCTTGACGTTTTTCGTCTTCTTGGCGATTTTCAGTTAATAAAACCCGCGCTTTTGCAGTTCCTGCCTCCCCTTCCCCTAAAAGCTCTTCTGTACGAGTTAAGACATTTTCTTCGAGCATTCCCTCTGCTTGTCGTTCTTGGGTTAAATTAAGACGTGCTTTTTCTTCAATATTCATAAATTTATCCTTGCCACAGGTGCGATCAACTTCTACCTTTAGTCTGACACAAATTTGCTATTCTGTATCATTAACTACAGAAAAATTTAGAATCTTATTAGTGAAACTGAGATTTAGGTATTTGTTCTCATTCCTCAAATGGACAGGGATCGATCGACCTAAAGCTATAAAATAAAACCTATGGAACAATTCCCCAGCGTAATCAAGCTTGTATATCGGGCGAATAATTATCGATTGCCTAAACCAACAGATTTCTTGACAGTATCCGACTCTATCGTAATATCCTATTTGCAGAGCTTATGACCAAAGGTAATTTAAACGATCTCATCCGTAAAGAAGCTAATAAAGAGGTAGAATCCCAACCCTCTCCTTCTCCCAAACGTTCTAAGGAAACTAACGCCACCCTACAGGCAAAAATTAACGACTTGACGGCAGAGTTAGAAAAAACCAAGAAAAATGGGCAAACTCTCCAAGAAAAAGTTATTTCTCTGGAAGAAGAACTTAAAGAAAATCTGGAACTCTCTGTCAGGTTACAGCAGTTACAACAACAGACCGAGCAGTTAGAATCTGTCCTCTCGGAAAAAACTACTTTGGTGGCAAAATTATCGAGCCAATTAAGTCAATCCCAGACGGAATTAACCGAGAAAAAACAGTTAATTGAAAAACTATCGAGTCAATTAAGTCAATCCCAGACGGAATTAACCGAGAAAAAACAGTTAATTGAAAAATTATCGAGTCAATTAAGCAAGACAGAAACAGAACTGACTGATAAAAAACAGTTAATTGAAAAATTATATAATCAAATTAAAACCCTAGAAAATAGTCCCACCGCCACCCCTGAACCGTCAGCAATTACCAAACCTGTGCCTAAGAAACCCAGTCTTTATAACTTTGAAATGGCCACTTTAGCCCGTTATATTGCCCCCAATCCTACCCCCACAGAGTTAACGGATTCCGATATCGGTTGGTTCGATTAATTATGGCTAGTAAAAACCAAGAACAACAACATCCACAGGAAAGAATCGATCGCCCGATTGTTGATCAGCTACTGCAATCAGAACCCAATGATTTAAACTTAGCTGAATGCGCTCGTTTACGCATACGTTATCAAAACTTTCCGGGGGCAAGAGAAATCCAAAGAGATTTAGATTTAATCCTAGAAAAATGGCAGTTAGATGAAGCGAGTTTATGGGCAAAAACTCGACAACTGCACAGTCACGGACAAGTGTATCAAATGCGTCAAACCGAGGAGCAACAGGATTGGAGTTAAATTGCAGCAGTTATCTTAAATGGTGCGAGAGGAAAAATCAAACCTATAATTTGATTTTATCTAATAATCTCTGAAACCGATTTTTGGGTTTGCTTGCTGGCGGATCTGTGGGGGGATTAGGATCATCTAGATAACGATAATATTTCCAGATATCCCAGTAGGGACATCCCGGTTCAATACGAATTCCTGCCCAATGTAAATATTTTAAGGGCTGATTTAATCTCGGATCGATTAAAATATTTCCCTGACGTTGAAAATGAGAACTTCTCCCCCAATTTCCCGCTTGACAACCCGGGACGCGGACAAGATTAAATCGATTGGGAACTCGTTTGAGAATGGTATAATTAATAATCGGTTGATCGGAGGTTTTTTGAGAAAAATCAAAATATTCTGGATGAGCGGCACATTCTTGAAAAGCACTATATAATTCCTGTTCTGAGAATAGATTCTTTTTACTAGCCCAAAAACCACCGTTAAACATTCCAGTTAGATCGTTTTCCGTGAAGATTCCTTGTTCTAAAACAATCGGATTAAAGACATCAGTAATCCCTTTTTTGTGTTGATAATCACAGCAGAGAAAATCGTAGGTATCGAGGAAATTTAGATTATCTATTATTTTTTCAAAAACCACGATATCGGTATCGATATAAAGAAATTGATCTAGTTCTCCAAACCAACACACCTGCTTGCGAAATTGATTAGGACGAGCAAAGAATTTTTCTCCAAAAATATCATATATTTTCTGTGCCAATTCTTCCACTAATTGCAGATCAGGATAGAGAATAACGCCATATTTTTCGGACAATAAATCGGCAATTTTTTGATAATTATTGTCGTAGGGAATCAAGATGACGGGAGAATCGGGATCGTACAAACGAATACTATTCATTAATGCGATCGCCTGCTCGATAACTCGATCATTAGCGGTAATGTAAATCCCTCGCTTCATAAATATCCTCGGGGTAAGAGTTAGAAATAATTATATAGCAGTTATCTTAATGGTGAAGTAGAAAGTTTTCCTTTTGGGGAGTCAGCCATCAGCTTTTTTCTCCCGATATCCCTGTTCACTGATCACTGATCACTGATAACTGAATAGCTGATCAGTCTTTCTCTGTCAACTCTTAAAGTTGATGCCTTTGCTTAAACAGTTTTTTCTTAAGTTTAGCCAGAGAACTCTGTATCCATAATTTTTTAAGTCGCAGGGGTTCTAAACCTTCTATATCAGCCAGATATCGTTTTTTAATATCAAAGAAATCATTAATTTCTCTTAAAATTGTTTCAAAACGTGGTAGTAATTTTTCGGGATGATAATCATCGAGAAAATTAGCCGGTAAAGAATTAACGGGAAAATTACGGGCATAATTAAGAATACGTTCCAGATCGTATTGAGTGGAATAAGCCCCAATTTTTTGACAATTGAAACCGGGATCGAGATAATCGGCTAGAGCGCTATTGACGCTAGAAAATACCGTACAACCACAGGCTAAAGCTTCCAGGGGCGGTAAGCCAAAACCCTCCGTTAAACCGTTTACAACCCAATATTCAGCCGAATCGTAGAGATAAACCCGACTGCGATTGAATAATCCCACTAAATCCTCCACATAGCTATCTAAAACCTTAACGCGACAGTGGGGACGGAGGGCGGGAACTAGACGATTGAGAAGATACTTTGAGGATTTGCGCCCC
>NZ_JASJFG010000006.1:0-21953 GCF_030065375.1 Microcystis sp. M49636_WE2
AGATTGATAGGGACTAAGATCGAAATAAGGACGATGGCTCCAAGTGATCGGAAAATCGTTTAAAAATAGCATACATATTCTCAAGAAATGCGATCTTCTTTATCTGGTTAGTATTTCCACGATAGTCAACGGAGTATCTTGTTTGGCTGAACTACCGTGGAAACTAGGAGAAGTAAAAGATAAAATACTGATTTGTCTCTGTATTTTATCAATCAGTTACACTTCGACGGTCCAACGACAACAACCGCCTACCACTTGACGTAAAGTTTTAAAAGCGGTGATACTTTCTGGACTGTCGTTAGCGGCATCGGTGCGAAGCTCGATAATTTCGTTAGTCACCGTGTTTTTGATCTCGTTGATTTTGATGTTAGCCATGAGATGTATTCTCCAAATTTTCGCTAAATGAATGAATCAAATTATTGATTCAAGAAAACAATAACAATTTTTCAACATCAGATCAACTATCAAAATCGAACAAAAAGAACATAATTTAGTTATTTATGTTCTTTTTGAAAGACTATTTTTTACAAAAACATCATCAAAACGTAAGGATTCAGGTGCCTCAAATGCAGTCACAGAGCGGCTTCTAAAATCTCAGAACTCGCTAAACTAACAGTTTCATTCTCAATAAGCACGAAAATTAAGGCTTTCAGGGTTTCTGAATGAGAATGAGGATTTGGACATAATTCGCCTAAATGCTTACACAGCATGAGTTTGACTGCTTTTTGTATGGCCTGAATCCTTACATCAAAACCGATTAAACAACGGGCTTCCAAGCTATTTAAAGAAACAAAAATGAGTAATTTATGTACAAAAAACTCTGAACCTGTCTTGTTGGAAGCAAAGAGAACCAACCAAGCTAACTTAATTGAGTTATTTAGGGTTTGCGGCAAAAAGTTTGTTGGTGGGGTTAGGAGTCAGGATTCAGTAGCCGGTCGTCGGTCGTTTCAGGCTTTGTTGCCCTCCTTTTTTGTACTAGCCTGTGTACTATAAACAAGATAAGGCCAAGTTTTTGAAGGTCACAATCCTATTTTCGCAGCATGAACATCAGACTTTAACAGGTCAAAAGCCTTATTGTAAAAGGGTTTTACCATTATTCAGCAAGCACTATTTATTTTTTAAATTAACTGGCAATTCTGTTAATGAATAGATTCAGGAATTTTTAAAAGTGTATGTATTAAAAATCGCTTTGTTGGTTTTTATGCTGAATAAGCTCACTCAAGAATAATCGGATTATTGGTATTTTATTAATCCATATTGTATTAATTTTATAGTAAAATAATCCGTAGGTTGGGTTAAACGAAGTGCAACCCAACACAAAACATCAAGAATAATAGGGGGATGATGTTGGGTTTCATGCTTCAACCCAACCTACAAAATAGGCGATCAGCCTTCTGTAAAACCTCCGCAGTGACCGACTCGCTTAGATAATACTCCCCGCAATTCTGACAGACATCCGCGGGGACTTGTTTTAGAATCACGATACAATCATCTCTCTCTAAAGTAACAGTTACGAAACCCGATCGAGTCGTACCGTTTTTACAGATAACACATTCCATAACTCTTATCTTCCCTTACTATGTTTGCGGGGTGAGCAATGCCCACCCCGTCCACAATTAATTACTTAACTCGTATTCTATTTCCTGAATCTTCTCCTTTACCCAGCCGTTAAACAAATCAACACCGATTTTCAGAGCCAACTCCTCGGTTAATTTTGGTTTAAGGATTTCCTCGACAAAAATCAGGTGAAAACCTCGATCGCCTTGCAGCGGTTTCAACAATCGAGAAGAATCCGAGGCGAAAATTGCGGCCGAAAGATTCGGTCGTAAATCCTTACGGTAAACAGTACCGCGATAACCACCCTTACGTCGTAATTCCACATCCTCGATATAGCGATGCGCTACTTCCTGAAAGCTGATTTCCTCCTCCTGAATCGATTCATACAACTCCTCTGCCATCGCCTGATCTGCTAACACCACCTCGTAGATCACCGCGCCGGTATAATCTAGCTGGTGTTCGACGAAATAGGATTCAATTTTGTCTGCGAAAAGATGTTCGGCTAATTTACCCGATAGTAAATTGAATTGAACGATCTCCTCGAAATCATCTAGGGATAAGCCCTGTTTTTGCAACCAATTCCATGTATATTTGGCGTTATGTAATCCTTTGGCGAGACGGAATTGATCGGCCGCCTGTTGTAACTCGTCAGTTGTGTTTTTAATCCCCGCTTCCGTGGCAGTTTCGGTGATGATTTTCCGAGCGATAATTCCCTCGGCCATTTCGGGGACTTTCCCCGATAGCTTAAGCTGTTGGATAAGGTCTTGATTGGTGATTGTGATACTATGGGACATAATGACTCCTTAAACAGTTATGCGAAATTAATTTCCTAGTTGAGATAGGCAAGAGGGTTAGCGAGGAGTGTAAGTAATTTGGCTTCGATACCTAAAAAAACTAGAGTTTTAACCCATCTTTTTGCAGATCCTTAAAGGGATCGAGGATGTAATCGATCACCCGACGCTGACGGACGATCGCTTCTGCGGTAGCCGTATCTCCCGGATTGAGGGGAATACATTGATTTCCCTTTTGAATACAGGAGCGATCGAGTTGAATTTCTAGCTCGAAAACGTTAATTTTTCCGTTGGGCGTTTCCTTTTCGATCGCCGTCGGTGATTTCTTGGTAATCTTGCCGCCGATAATGCCGTAATCCTGAAAAGGATAGGCATCGAACTTGACTTTTATCGGCATACCGGCGCGGAGAAATTGACTTTGATCCGTGGGCATTTCTGCCTTGAGAATAAACCGCGATCCCTTCGGTGCTATCTCCGCAACCCGCGTTCCCGACTGCACCACCGCACCCGCGCGTTTAATCGGTAATGAAAAGATTGTGCCGTCGGTATTCGCCTTTAAAACCCTCTGACTTAGTTGGATTTGGAGCGCTTGCCGTTGGCTCTCGCTTTGGGCGATTTCCGATGCCAGTGTTGCGATCTCCGTGTCTAGATTGTTAATCTGCTCCTGTATCCTTAAGAGTGCCAACTCGTTGGAATGGCGGAGACTTTGATAACCCCGCTGCCGCTCCTGTAATTGCAGACGCGCTTGGGCGATATCGGCGCTCGTTTGTTGACTCGTCTGACGGTAGGCACTTTTTAATTCCGCTAGTTTATGTTGATTTTCTTTTACCTCCGCTTTTCCCCGCTCGTAGAGTTGTTGGCGCTCCTTGGCATTGTCCTCGCGCTCGATGAATTGCACCTCCGATATCGCGCCATCCTCCCACGCTTTTCGGTAGCGATCGACTTCTTTTAAAGCCGTTTGATAACGACTTTTGAGAATCGGATAATCAGTCTGACTTTGTGCGAGGGCGGTTTTCGCTTGATTTACCCGCGCCTGTTGTTCTTCTAGGGATATTTTCGCTTTCTTGATTAATGCGTCCACATTCTCCCGCGCTTGTTCGATCGAGGCTTCTTTTTCCGCTGCCGCCGCGCGATTTTGTTGGCTTTGGGTGGTTAAAGAAATCTCTAACTGACTTTTGACCAGTTTCTGTTGGGAAAGACGGCTTTTTTGTCCTTCTATTTTCTCCTCGATTTGTTGTATTTCCTTGCCGATTAATGAGGAATCTAGGGTTAAAATCGGTTGTCCTGCTTTCACCTCTTGGCCTTCACGGACATAGATTTTTTCCACTTTTCCCGTCGCGATAGCATCGATTTTGACTGTTTCTCCTTGGGGTTCCAGTTTTCCTGGTCCGACACCCGTTTCATCGACTTTTGAGAATATCGCCCAGGGGAGAATGATCGAGACGAAAATAATCAGAAAATAGAGTAAACCACGCGTCCAGGGTAGGGGTAAAGTATCGATCAATTCTTTGGTCTGGAAAGACCAGTTATCGCGCTCTCTGTCTAGATTGGTTGTCATAGTTATTCACTCAATTGATTAGAGTTCAAATTACGGTAAATACCGGGACGGGCCATTAATTCTTCGTGGGTTCCACTATCGACTAATACCCCTCGATCAAGAACGAGAATACAATCCGCGTTCCGCACCGTAGAGAGGCGATGGGCGATAATCACCATCGTGCGATTCTGCCGAATTTTCTGGAGATTTGTTTGAATAATCCGTTCCGATTCGGTATCGAGGTGGGAAGTGGCTTCATCGAGAATTAATAACCGCGGCTCTCCCATTAGCGATCGAGCGATGGCGATCCGTTGTCTCTGTCCCCCGGAAAGTAGCCCTCCACCCTCGCCGATCTGGGTTTCGTACCCCATCGGCAGTGATTGAATAAAGTCATGAATTCCCGCTAATTTCGCCGCGACCACCACATTTTCTAGGGGGCGATCGGGATGACCTAAACTGATATTTTCCCGAATCGTGGAACCGAAGAGAAAGGTATCCTGATCGACGACTCCCACCTGTTGCCGGAGGGAACTGAGGGCGATCGTACTCAGATCGTAACCGTCGATCGATATCTTCCCATCGGTGGGGGGATAGAGGCCGATCAGTAATTTCGAGATCGTGGTTTTTCCCGAACCGCTCCGACCGACGATGGCAACGGTTTGACCGGGTAAAATTTCAAAACTGAGGTTTTCTAAAACATTCTGATCGCTGTCGGTGTGGTAGCGAAAGGTGACATTTTCAAAGCGAATATGTCCCTGTAATTCCGGGAGAAACTGACGGGAAAGTTCCTCTAAATTCTCCTCCGGCTTTGCGTCTAGTACATCGTTAATCCGCTCGACGGCGATATTGACTTCTTGAAATTGCGTCCAGAGAACGGTTAAGCGTTGAAAAGGCGCGATGATCTGGGCAAAAAGCATATTAAAGGCGATCAATTGTCCGATCGATAATTGATTTTGAATCACTAGATAGGCACCGAAACAGAGTAACCCTGTCGTCGCTAAAGATTCGATCAGATTACTGAATATCTGGAGATTATTGCCGATGATCTGCCCGGAGAAATTTTTCTTGACCTCCACCGAGAAAAGGTCTTCCCAGTGCCAACGGGTCGATCGCTCTGTGGCGGTAGATTTGACGGTACGAATACCGGTTAAAATCTCGATCAGGTAACTGCTTTCTTTAGCGATCGCCTGAAAAATATCCCGGGATATTCGCTGGAGAAAAGGGGTAGAAATTAACGCCAGCAGAAGGAACGGTGGCACAATCGCTAAACTGATGAGGGCTAATTGCCAGCTATAGCGGAACATCACCGCCACGTACACGAAAACCGTTAATAAGTCAAGTAAAATCGAGAGAGCTTCCCCAGAGAGAAAACGCTGAATCTTGCGATTTTCCCCGACGCGGGAAATAATATCGCCCACATAGCGGGACTCGAAATAACCGAGGGGAAGGCTGAGGGTATGGCGGATAAAACCGGTGATTAATGCCGTATCGATGCGATTAGCGGTGTGATCGAGGAGATAGGCGCGTAAACCGGTAATTGCCACCCGAAAAACCCCGAAAATTAGCGCACCGATCCCCATTGCCCAAAGGGTAGTTAAGGACCCCTGCACGATTACCCGATCGAGGATTAACTGGGTGAAAATCGGCGTAATTAAGCCGAATATCTGGATAAAAAGCGAGGCGACGAAAATTTCCAGCAGTACGAACCAATGGGGTTCCAGTAAGCGATAAAACTGCCAGAGAGAGGTTTTATCCTCTTTCGTGTCCCGGAATTTCTGGTTCGGTTGGAGCAGCAGGGTGAATCCCGTCCATTTACTGGTGAATTCGGCACGACTTAGGGTTAATTGCCCGATCGCTGGATCGCCAATAATCACCTGTTTGGGGGTAATTTTCCAGATAACAACGAAGTGTTTGCCTTCCCAGTGAGCGATCGCCGGTAGGGGCTGTTTCCCTAATCCCTCTAGAGTCGCTTTTACCGGACGGGTGGAGAGGCCGATATTTTCCGCCGCGGTGATCAGTCCCTTCAGGGATGCCCCGTCGCGGTTGACGTTGGCCATTTCCCGCAAACGGTTGACGCTGATTCTTTTGCCCCAATAACGGGCGATCATGACTAAACCGGCCGCCCCGCAATCGGAGGCGGACTGTTGCTCGAAGAAGGGATAACGGCGGAGGGATTGACCGATCCAGTGACCTAACCGCTGCGCCGGAGAGGGAAAATAGGCTCGATCGCTTTTTTTGTCCGTTTCTTCTGTCTTCGTCCCAAGAAGTTGCTCAATTTCCCGCGCCCGTTGCAGTAATGTTTTTTTCAGGGCGGGGTGTTTTTTCAGGATCGGCCTCAGGGCGGACTCGGGGATAAGAAGTAGTTCCGCCTTCACCGAGACTCGAACCGAGTAGGGCAGAAAACCCGATCGGGGAAAGAGGGTGAATTCTCCAAAAAATTCGTCGGTTTTGAGCGCGATCATCTCTTTTTGCTGCGAGTTCGCTATACGAACTTTGCCGCGAACCACTAGGTATAATCCGGGCTGTAGGGGCAGTGTACCTGCTTCGGGAGAGAGGGTGATCGCCGTTTTCTGGAGACTCCGCCACTGGGTTTCGGACAGGAATTCTGGCCAGGGATTGACGAGGCTGTGAGTATCGAGCATAGTTGTTTTAAGCTTTGGCTGAAGGAGAAAGATCGACGATGCGGATCGGCTGTAGCTGTTTGCGGAGGCGATTGACGTGGGTGGGGGTGAGCGCGACCCCGAATTCTTTCTCTAGATGCTGCGCTAACCAAACTCCCGACCATCGGTTAAAGGAATAGCCGAAATCCCGGGGGGATTTACTAATCAGTTCTCTCAGGCGATCGAGGTAAGGTTGATCAACTTTTGAAGGGCGACCGCGGCGGTATTTCTGCCAGCGCTCGATCTTGCCACTCTCGGCGATCAGTATCCATTTACTAGCGGTGGCGGCAGTACAATCGAGAAGCTTACGGATCTCGGCCTGGGATTTGCCCTCGTCAGCGAAAAGAATGATTTGAATCCGTTTGCGATCAACATCAGAGATATTTGGTTCTGTTAAGATTTCGAGAAGTTGCTGACGTTGGGGTGGGGATAGATATTTACCAGCGCTTGATGACATAGTCTTTGCAACTATAAGTAAAAGCAGACAGCAGCAGGTCGGAGCGTTGAGGCAAGAAAGTTGTACTAAGTTGTACGATGGGCTGACTTCCCCAGGTGACGATCTCTTTCGCTGTCCTTAAATTCTTATTTTGGCTGCGAAAGTGAACATTATGAAGTTTATTAAATCCGACATTCCGCAAATCTTCATATACTTTTATATATTTTTACATTCCCCAAGATGTTTTGACGAAAAACCTTCATTGTAGAACCTACTATTGAGAACATTTTCAATAATTGATTTTTTCTGAGAAAAAAAAATACAATTCTTAACCTTGATAAAAATCCATGATTGTAGCTATTGAATGTTAAGAAGTGCGAAAAGTGGGTAAATTGTTTTTCTCTCGCCCGATCAAACCGCTCTAACACCTAACCCCCATCACCCCATCACCCTATCTCCCCGCTGGCCACTGATAACTGATTGCTGACTACTCAAAATCGTTATGACTATGATATAGTTGTTAAGGAATGTAAAAATAGTTGCATTTTCCCAGAAACTAGATTAAGGAGATTAAAAGCATGACCGCCGAAGGTTGCTTAAGAGTCGGACAAGCGGCGCCGGATTTCACCGCGACCGCCGTTTTCGATCAAGAGTTCAAAACCATCAAATTGTCGGATTATCGGGGTAAATACGTCGTTTTATTCTTCTATCCCCTCGATTTTACCTTTGTTTGCCCCACGGAAATTACCGCTTTCAGCGATCGAGTTAGCGAATTTGCCAGCATCAACACCGAGATTTTAGGGGTGTCCGTCGATAGCGAATTTGCTCACCTAGCATGGATTCAAACCGAGAGAAAATCCGGCGGTGTCGGTGATGTGGCCTATCCGTTGGTGTCGGATCTAAAAAAAGAAATCAGCACCGCTTACAATGTTCTTGATCCTGATGCGGGAGTGTCCCTGCGCGGTCTGTTTATCATCGATAAAGAAGGTGTTATCCAACACGCTACTATTAATAATCTTTCTTTCGGTCGCAGTGTCGATGAAACCCTCCGCACTCTGAAAGCGATTCAATACGTCCAATCCCACCCGGATGAAGTTTGTCCCGCCGGTTGGCAAGAAGGGGATGCTACCATGGTTCCCGATCCTGTGAAGTCAAAAGTTTACTTCGCGGCAGTTTAGTTAAAAATCCTCAGAAGTCCCTCAGCTATAGATGGGGGGAAACTTTTAAAGGGGGGCGAAATAATTCGCCCCTTATTTTAATCGGAAAATTTTCCAGAAAATTGGCCCCATTAGCCATGACCTCATCTAGAATACTGGCCAGCAAGTCAAGAAAGAGTCACGGCGATCTATGACTACCAGTAATTATGATTCCGAGTTGACAGTTTTGGGATTACCCGCAGCCAAAGGTAGATGGTTATTAATACCTCTAGGAATGGGTGTTTTACTCTGTTTAGGGACGGTGTACTCTTGGAGTATCTTTAGAAAACCCCTAGAAACAGAGTTAAATCTCAGCGCCACGGAAAGCTTACTACCCTACACTGTAGCCCTAGTATTTTATGCCGCTTCTATGCCGATCGCCGGTTTTTATATCCCCCGGGTAGGCACTCGCAGGATGACCGCTATCGGCGGAATTATCGTCGGTTTAGGCTATATTCTCGCTAGTTTTGCCGCTCATATCCAGACAATTATTCTGACCTACGGAGTTATTGCCGGCACGGGAGTCGGCATCGCTTACGGTGTTCCCATGGCAGTGGTGGCACGCTGGTTTCCCGACAAAAAAGGTTTAGCGGTGGGTTTAACCATCATCGGATTTGGCCTTTCTCCCCTGATTACCGCACCTTTAGCCAATCGATTAATCAATGAATATAGCGTTAGACCAAGTTTAAGATTTTTGGGGATTATCTTTACAATAATTATTGTGATTATTGCGATCACAATGAAGTTACCCCCTCAAGACTGGCAACCCCCCGCAAATTTAGCTAATCGAAAATCCGACTTTCCGGCCAATTATCCAGTGAATATGCTGAAAAGTCGCTCATTTTATGGTTTATGGCTTTGCTATGCCATTGGTGCTTTAATTGGCTTGAGTGCTATCGGTATTTCTAGTCCCGTCGCTGAGGAAATTATTCAGATTGATCCGGGGTTAGCCGCTAGTAGTGTTGCTCTATTTGCCTTGTTTAATGGTATTAGTCGTCCTTTGTTCGGTTGGTTAAGCGATCGCTGGAAACCCCATTATCTAGCGATCGGGGCTTATACACTCATTTTGATTGGTTGTCTGTTGATGGTCAAGGCCGAAAAAGGGGCAGTTACTAGCTATCTAGTGGCTTTTTGTCTATTTTGGTTTTGTTTAGGGGGATGGTTAGCCCTAGCTCCCGCTACCACTCTCCACTTCTTTAATCCTGACCACTACGCCCAAAATTACGGTATTGTTTTTACTGCCTACGGTGTCGGTGCTTTGATCGGAACTTTAGTAACCGGTAGAATTCGCGATTGGTTCGGTACTTACACTTATGCTTTTTATGCTATGGCTGTATTGGCAATACTGGGTATTTTTCTCGCGAGTGCCTTACTGAAAAGAGAGCGATCACAGCTATCAAATCCTAGCTAAGGGAGTTAATCTTACCCTAGAGTAGATACTGCTGCTATTTTACACCAATTAAAAGTAAAAGTAGGCTACAGATAACTAGGATAGGGGGCGGGGAAATGGGAGACTTGACCAGTTATCAGTAAACAATAATCAGTGATAGGGTTCTTCTCGACTTTTTGTGATATTTTTTACTTATGTATGTAATAATTTTTGCTTATAAAATATTGAAATGTTTACTGGAAAAGACTTTTAGGACTATTTTGCTGAAGAAACTATCAGTATAGACCCCGTTTCCACACAGAAACCAGAAGAGCCGTGATAGGATAATTAGTGGTCTGTCAAGATTGAATTGAGGGATAAATCTCCTTCTGATTGTCTTAATCGACCATTTTAAAACTGAAAGATTATTAGATTCCCACTCGCTATTGGAAGGGGATAGATTTAGGTCAAGGTCATCGTTTGCTTGGCAGAAAAAGTCAACACCAATTGATGAGGATAGACAATTTCTACGCCGATTGTTTCGAGGAATGCTCCCTTTTCTGTCTGAGTTGCACAGACAAAATTTCCCTGCTCATCATATTTAACCCAATCTCCAAATAATTCTACTAGATAAGCTTCCCCATTTTTGAGAATTTCTACAATTGTCCCAACTGTCCCGATAGGAGCTATTCCGCCATCAATTAAAGGTAGATATTCCCTTAGTATAACACCATCAAACAATTGAAACTTACTCATTTTCAATCTCCTAAACTATCGGGTACTGCTGTGACAAATCTGGTCACATCTTCTCCTCTCAAAACAATAGACCTCGACCTAATCTAATAAAATCACAATAATAGGATATTATAAAACAAAAACCAACTTAAACACTAATATGATTAAACGAATTAAAGCATTGAATGAGCTAGAATTTGACTCGGCAAAATCGGGGGAGCCAGTCTACGGAAAATATAAAAAACTATTCGTTTATATAGAGTTAGGTAAAGAAGAGGAGTATCGAGGAAACCCTCAAGATAACCAGAAAACCCAATACCGACTTTTTCGTCGGTGTAAGGTGGAATACTCGAAAACGGAAGAAGAATCAGAACAAGGTATCTACCAATATGACGAAACAAATATCGATGTCATTTTGTACTGGTAGAGGTAACATTGGACGGTATAGGTCTTTTAATCGCTCTTTTTCTGCGTGATTGTCGATCTTGAATCAAATCTCGGTTTTCCTCGATGAAAGAAATTAACTGATCATCAGGGATTTCTCGGAACTCGCCAGTTTTCAATAAAACAGTAGCCATGGTAAATCGAACTCCTGAATATTCGTCTTGATCGCTATGAAAGCAGATCTTGTCTTGATCATATATCTATTTTTGCTTTATTCCAATAGAGCGATCGCTAAAGAATGATAAAGTAGTTGCTAAAATATCTAATAGAGATCTGTGTCACCCGAATATTCGTCTCGATCGCTATCATAGCAGCCCTCTGCTAACAGGGAGTTCCCTAGAGTCAAAGAAATCACCACTTAGAGGTATATTCATTGCCTTTATTGCTGGGATTTTTTCGGCCACTGCTGACGGCGATAACTGCTATACTGCCCATGAACATTGACCAGATAGGGAACTAGATAAGTCAGTAATGCCGCCAGCCAGCGATCGCTTGTCATACGGCCGCTGATTATAGCATAACCGTGGTTAATTGTCAATAAAATTGTCCCCACTACTACAGCCACTCTTATCCCGGTGGGGGCAAATTGGGGGGACAATAAAGCCCGAAAATAGCCGATAATTCCTTTCATTGCCTATAAATCGCACTCTATCAGGCGAGTAAAACAAAAAGTCACCATTTTTAACCCGTAGGGAGACTTCCACCAGAGAGCGGGAAAACAGCCTTCTGGAGCTGCTAGACTAAAATCCCAGTGATCATAATCATCGATACGCCACTGCTCTTTATCGCGCCATCCTACCAATTCCCCAAATTTTCTAATCGTTTCCGCGTCTTGGGTACGCAGGGTGTTAATATCACCCCCGGCGGCAAAATATAACTTCACCTGATTGCTAAAACCGAAATGATCGCCGCTATAATTTTTCCAAAGGCGATCAAGTACCCGAATCACATTAACGGGAAACCGCATCATATCCTCTGGGGTTAAAGTATCGCGGGTTCTGCCGGCAGTTTCGAGGATAACTCGGAGAGTTTCTGCGTCTGCTTCCCTAAAGTTCCCCTCAGCTAGGAATTGCTGTAATTTACCATAGCGCTCGATGTCCGGTACTAACATCTGCCGCGCTTCGATGAGGGCAACCCGTTCGCTTAAAGATTGCAATTGAGCTAAAATATCCTGAAGTTGGACGTTAATATCTGACATAAATGTAAGGGGGTTTGTTGACTGCAAAAATTACCGATTTATCGGCAGAATAATTATTGATTTACCGATTCTAATCTTGACTTGACAAAGCGATTCATCCATGCTTCTAGATAGATGCGATTGGCTTTTTGTTCTTTTAAATCTGTGGTAGTTAAAGGATAAGGTGCTAATCCTTGAATGGCTGCCGTTGTCACACAAAACATCGACTTTTGAAAAGTTTCGCAGATCTGGACTAATAAATCTTCCTCTTGACGAAAACTCTTTTTATAAATGTCGTGCAGATAATCTGGTAAAAAGTGACGCATATCCTGCATTAATAGTGTGGGAGGAATCCCTGCACCTCCGATGGGTAAAGGATCTGCATACAAAGCACCATAGGCAAACATTCCTTGATCGTAGGGAATTTGATAGGCTTGGGCATTATAGGAAATTGTACCGGGGAAAGGTGTTCCGCGAAAGAAAACCGCCTCAACGTAGGGGATTGCCGTATCCGCAAGAAAGGTTAATCCTGCCGATTTGGGGATAAGATCATAGGTTTGTCCTTTGATTTTTACTTGATAGACAATTGCTTGACTAGCATTATCGACTAAATTTTTCTTAATGTGTGCCACCACTTCGGGAATACTGGTAATTTTTCCGGCATCGTAGAGATCGGATAAACTTAAAAAAGTATCGGCCATAATTCGCCAAAATTGACCTAAACCGCTATAGTAGGCCATCATTCGCATTTGTTCTGGCAAAAATTCAGGGAAGGCTTTATTTAAAATTAAAACTAGGGGATTATTCCTAAATTTAGCTTGAATAACCTTGGCTGTCACTTCCCGAAAAGCGGCACCATCTACATAACTATCTAAACCACCCCCACCATGCCAAAACATGGCTTTCATACAGTATTCAGCATACTCAAAATTAATGCGATCATGCCACCAGTGTTGTAGTAATTTCTGCCAAGATACTTGACCATTAAAATATTTAAAGAAAGGGAAAAAAACCAAAAACTGATTTTCCGCAATATAAATTAAATTTTTGGAATAAGCATCTAACACCACTCCGTAACTTTTCAGGATACCCACTACCTCGATCAAATTCTGGGGAGTATCTTTTAACAATGCTTCCCCAGCCGTGAGACGATCAATATAGGATGCTAGGGGATGAGAGGAGGACTTGACAGGGATAGTAACCATGCTAGAAGCTTGATAAAATAACTTTCCTCATCTATTTTAACCCATAAAAGCACAACCAATTGGCAGCGGTGGCACGGCGAGTCATGCGGGGATTGAATTCGCCAATTTTATAACCGGTAAACCCCAATTTATCTTTTAATAATTGTTTATTTTCTGGCAAGATCGATCGAGTTAATTTGACTGTTGGGGGACGATTGGCAATAAAATCTGGGGGTTCGGGATATTCACAGCGCCAATCTTCCTCTACTTGACTATTATCCCATTTTCCTTGACTTTCATCGTAGCGATAACCTAAACTTTGCCAGACTAATTTATTAACGGTTTCGTCGTCAATTTCATCGTTAATAATCGCCCAAATTGTCTCTATATTTAATTCTGGTAGTTCCATAGATCAAGTAAATGGGTGATGGGGTGTAGGGTGTAGGGTGTAGGGTGTGGGGTGTGGGGTGTGGGGAGAATAAATAAAATAATCTCCTATTTCCTGACGACCGGCTACTGACGACCGGCTACTGCCTACGGTTAAAATAACTGGTGAATAACATCATTGATCATCGCGCAAGCGTAGCCTATTTTGCCTCCTTCTAACGCCAAAATTATTTTTATTTTAACTATCGGTGTGGTGTCGGTTTCTGCATCGGCAATTTTTATCCGGTTAGCGATCGAAGCGGTAGGTAATGCTACGATCGCATTTAGTTTATTTTTAGCGACTTCCCGTCTGATCTTGGCTTCTGTTGTCCTAATTCCGAACTGGTTGACCTTATCACGCCAAAAAGTCCCTGTTCAAGCCTATTATTACGCAGTGGGGGCAGGATTTTGTTTAGCTCTCCATTTTGCTACTTGGATTACTTCTCTATCCTACACCTCGATCGCCGCTTCTACCACTTTAGTCACCACTAATCCCCTCTGGGTTTCCCTGTTGGGTTGGTGGTGGTTTCGAGAAAAACCGAGCAAATTAACCTTTATCGGCATTTTTGTGGCTCTAACGGGGGGATTATTGATTGTTTTAGCCGATCGAGATGTCAGTAGTTCTTATCCTAACCCTTTATTGGGCAATAGCTTGGCTTTAATTGGGGCAATTCTCGTGAGTGGTTATATTCTCCTCGGACGGGAAGCACAAAGGAAGGGCTTAAATATTAAGAATTATATAACTGTAGCCTACACTACCGCAGGATTAGCCTTATTACCTTCTGTTTTTTTATTTGGTCAAGATTACGAAAGCTATCCCTTATCCGTGTATGTTTATGTGTTAATGATGGCGATTTTTCCGCAATTAATCGGTCATACTAGCTTTAACTGGGCTTTGCGATGGGTAGCACCGACAATAGTAACGATGGTAATTTTATTAGAGCCAATCGCCGCTAGTCTGTTAGGAGTGTTCATTTTTGGTGAAATACCAGCCCAAGAAGTCATTTATGGCGGATTAATTCTGTTAATCGGCGTAGGCATTGCTATTTTAGGCGGATAAGCTGTTAGTGTATCTAATATTACTGGTTAAGTGTAATCTCGATCGCCGCTTGTGATCACAGACAAAAGCTAGATTAGTGTACAATGCTAACTGAATGAGAGTTTAAGTAGGTAGGTCTTAAAAACTTGCGGATGCCCCCCTTATCAAGGGGGGATTAAGGGGGGATCAGCACCCCCTTATCAAGGGGGGATTAAGGGGGGATCAGCACCCCCCTTATCAAGGGGGGATTAAGGGGGGATCAGCACCCCCTTATCAAGGGGGGATTAAGGGGGGATCGGCACCAAAATCCATCTTCAATTTAATTATAAACAGCTACTTAGACAATCTGACCCACTTGAAAAATAGGGTTTTCGGGGAATTAATTCCCTGACTAAAATTAGAAATATTCGATTATCTGGGTACTCTGTAGTTGAGATATAAAAAAGCCAGTAGTTTTCAGGAAAAACTGGGGGGGTTGAAAAGTGAAATCAAAAGGAAAGGCGATACAGTCAAAACTGTCATCATCCGAGTCGGGTTTCTCGATGTTAGAAGTGATAATTGCCATTTTAACTATTGCCGCCTTCTTAACAGGAACCCTACAGTTAATGGCATTCACTGCCTTATATAAAGTTCGGGCAGAAAGACAGGCTCAAGCTAACTTTTGGATACAAGAAGATTTTGAGGATGTCAAATATTTAGCTTCGACTTTAGATGTTAATGACAATGATGATAGCGTCAATGCAGATAATCATGATCTCGATCGTTTTAGTGAAATATATCCTAATGTTTGCTCAGATATAAATCAAGGTTATGCCAGAGAACTCAGAAGGCGTTTACCCTCCCAGTATCCAGATTTTAGAGATCCTGAACCTCCTCCTGATCCTGATGATTATGCTATTCCCGCTAGTGATTTACCTCAACAACCATTATCAAGACCATTACCACCATTAGCAGAAACATTAGTTGCAACACGAGAAATTGTAGGTAAAAACTATTCTCTCTATCGAACTTTTCCTGATGATTTTGAAGAAGATAATCATCCTGATCCTTCTATCATAAGCACAGCCCAGATAGATAATCCCCATCGTCTCCGTATAGAGTATAAGGTGAAGTTAGCTGATGGTGAAATAGCTAATGACTATCAAACTCAAGAAAGAGACGAAAGAAACGAAGAAGAAGGAAAATTTCTTGCTAAAAGTTCTGTCGAGGTGATTCCCAATGCGTCGTTTAAATGTCCATAAAAATCAGGGTTTTACCCTGTTAGAAATTTTGGTAGCTTTGGCAATTACGGGAATTCTTGCCGCCTTAACTGGACCTAATTTATCAGCTTGGTTAAATAGCAATAAAGTCCAAGAAGCCACCGATTCTATACAATTAGCCCTAGAGAATACCCAAGGACAAGCTATGCGTCGAGGGAGAAGTTGCACGATTAATTTTACTAACCCGACTGGTACTAATCCCACGGTTTACTCGCAAATAACCGCCAGTGAAGAGGATTGTTTAAAAGAGGGTTCCCTAATTTTGCCAGAGGAAATGTTGATGGAAGAGGGTCGCCTCAGTCTACCAGAGGAAATATTTATGGTGGTGAATAATTTTCCCACCCTGGGCAGCAGTCCGGGGATTCGCTTTTCCTTTCGGGGTCATGTGCCAGATTTAACCTTTGTTCCGCCGCAAAACCAAGCGATAATCGTATTATATCCCGCCGCCAATGCCACCGCCGATCCCTATCCCAACCAAGAAAAAAAATGTCTAGTTATCGCTTCTATGCTAGGAATAATTAAACAAGGCACTTATAATGGAACTTCTCTAAGTAACCTCGATGCTCGTCAATGTGAAATCCGTCTCGATGGAACGAACTGAACCCTAATCAGTTATCAGTTATCAGGTGTGAGTTATCAGTTATCAGTTACCAAATGTGAGTTTTTAGTTTACTGATTACTGTTTACTGATTACTGATTACTGATTACTGTTCACTGATTACTTTTGATTGCTCAGAAATAGTCGTAATTTCAATAAACTGAGAGTTTGACCGAGATTGAGGGGAAGGAGAGAAATGCCTTCTAAACGGGATTGTAACCAACCATCGCCCCAATACCATTCGTGATAGCCATCGATACCTTGACTCAAAAGCAAGCGTAAACACTGGTCATCGGCCGATAAAACCTGATGTTGTACGGGAATTAAACCTAACCAAGAGGTAAAAGTCAAACCTTCCTCTAATTTATCGGGTAGATTAGGCGAGAGCATTTGCGGCCACAGCCATTGACGGAGATGAGCAGTTTTGAGCAAACTATCCCGGATAGCCTGTTCACTGGCCGAGATTTCGATACGCAGCTGACTTTGTTGAAAATTGCCGAACATATTATTGTCTGATAATTTTTGTTAAGTTAGTTAAAGAATAACCAAAAATCGGGACAGCGTTTTCCAAGGATAACAGTAAGTAGTATGGCAGATAAATTAATCCGCGCCACGGCCGCCGATGGGGGAATTAGAGTAGTAGGAGTGATTACCACCCGTTTAACCGAAGAAGCTCGCCAAAGACATCAATTATCTAACGTAGCCACCGCCGCTCTCGGTCGCACGATGGCATCGGCTTTACTCCTGGCTTCCAGTTTAAAAAAACCCGGTTCTAGGGTCAATATTCGCATTAAAGGCGATGGACCCCTGGGGGGTGTTTTAGTTGATGCGGGACTCGATGGCACGGTGCGGGGTTATGTGGACTATCCCCAGGTGGAATTACTCCCCAATGCGAAGGGTAAATTAGATGTGGGTCGCGCAGTGGGTAACAAGGGTTATGTGCGAGTCTTACGCGAAGAAAAAGGCGAGGGGAGAAATGAACTTCAAGAAAGCATCGTCGAGATAGTTTCTGGGGAAGTGGGGGAAGATATCGCCTACTACCTGGACCAATCGGAACAAATTCCCTCCGCTTTGCAAGTGGGGGTTTTTGTCGGTACGACCACAGGAGTAACGGCAGCTGGGGGAATTTTATTACAAGTTCTCTCCAAAGAAGCATCCCGGGATGAGGTCTTAGTGGCCCGTTTAGAGTCGAGATTGCGAAAATTAACGGGATTTACGCCCCTTTTACGCGCAGGAAAAGGACTAGAAGATATTTTTCAGGAACTTCTCGGAGATATGGGTCTAGAAATTTTTCCGGCTGTGCAGCTGCTGCGTTTTGATTGTGATTGTTCTTTTGAACGGGCCCTAGGAGCTTTAAAATTCCTCGGGGTCGATGAATTAAAAGACATTATCGAAAAAGATAAACAAGCGGAAGCCATCTGTGAGTTTTGTCGGGAAGTGTATAATGCCAACGAGACACAATTAATCGAATTAGTCCAGTCTCTACAGGCTGAATCTTGCTGAGAAGTCGGGCAATGAGCGCCATTAGGGTAAAATCTATCTAAAATACCTGTCGGGGAGTCGTGAATGTTTAAAGGAAAAGAATTAACCAAAAATCTAGTCAAACGAGAATCGATTGACTCCCTGACTCGTTGGCCAGAGAAAACTAAATCTTTTCTTTTTCTCTTTTGGTACCGATACCAGCATCGTTTCACCTGGAAAGTTTGGGCGGCTTTATTTGTGGTGGTCTTTGGCGGTGTTGGCTTTCTCGCCACTTGGCAGTTATTCAATATGCAGAAGTCGCCCAATTGCCCGAAAATCTTCTGGCCTGTCGCTTCTGCCTCCCTGCGTCTCTACTGCGCTCAACTTTCCGCCGATAGTCGCACCGTGGCAGGTTTACTCGAAGCAATTGCCCTAGTGGAAGCTTTACCCGAAGACCATCCCTTACGCTCGCAAGTTAATCAACAGGTGGAAGAATGGGCGCGAGATATCCTGAATTTGGCGGAAAAAGACTATCAAGCGGGAAATTTAGAGCAAGCAATCGCTAAAGCTCGTCAAATCCCCAATAATATGGCAGTAGCGGCAATTATTGAAGAAAGAATCGCTAAGTGGCAAGGAACTTGGGCGGAAGGCAACGAGATCTTAAGCAAACTAGAGGAAAATCTCCGTGCTTCCAACTGGAATCAATCTTTCCGTCTAGCAGTGGATTTATTAAACTTAAATAACGAATATTGGGCAACGGTTAAATATAATGAAGCGCTCGCTAAAATTACCGTCGCCCGGGAAGATAGCAGTAAATTAGATAATGCCTTTAATCTCTTTGCCCGGGGCGGTCTCGACAATTGGTTCAAAGTCATCGAAGAAGCTAGAAAAATTCAAGCCAGCAGTTATGCCTATCAGGAGGCACAAAAATTAATCGGGAAAACCGAGGATAAACTAAAAGAATACGCCGAAAGATTAATTGAGCGGAAGCAATGGCAAGCTCTCCGGGATTTGGCTAACCAAACCCCCAAAGACCTCAAAATTAAAGAAGATGTCAGCGATTGGTCTATCTTGTCGGAAGCGGCCTTAGATGCGGAAGCTGGCACGGTGGACGGATTGGAAGCCGGCATACTGGGACTAGAAAAAATCGACCCTTCTCGACCCCTCCATCAAACGGCCCTGGCTATGAGGGAGCGCTGGCAGTTACAGGTACAGGATCTAAGAATACTGTCTGAGGCTAGAGATTTAGCACAAGCAGGTACAATCGAGCAGTATAGCGCCGCTATCGCGAAAGCGGGCGAGGTTCCCCGGAATAATCCCCTCTGGTCGCAAGCACAGCAGGAAATTGGCTCTTGGAATCGTCAAATACAAGTCATAGAAGACCGGCCGATTTTAGAACGGGCCCAAGAAATTGCTCTCCCCGGCGATATTAATTCCCTCAGTAACGCTATTATTCAGGCCCGGGCCATTGGCAAGAATCGGGCCCTATACCGAGATGCCCAACGGGAAATTGGCAACTGGCAAGTACGGATTGAACGCATGGAGGATCAACCTATTTTAGATCAGGCTCAAGCTTTGGCCAATCTCAAAGACTATAGCACAGCCATCGAAACTGCCAATCAAATTCCTCCCGGTCGCGCTCTTTCCTCGGAAGTTTCCCAAAATATCCGTCGTTGGCGCCGAGAGTTGCAGGCCCGTCAAAATCTCCAGCAGGCTAATCAATTAGCGGCGACGGGAACCCCAGAAGGTTTAACCCGGGCGATTGCTTTAGTTACCAATATTTCCACTACAACCGATGCGGGTGTGCAACGGAGTGAATTGCTGGAACGTTGGAGTTATCAGCTTTTGTCTTTAGCCACGGACCAAGCTAATAATGGCCGTTATCTGGAAGCTATTCGCCTTGCTGAATCCGTATCCCGGGAAAGTACCGCCTACAGTTCGGCTCGCTCCCAAATGCAAGGCTGGCGCAATATTCTTCAACCCCCGGCCCCACCACCAATAGTTGAATCGACTCCCCTTTCCCCAGAGTCCCCGATAGAAACACCAAGTCCGGGTCAATAATCAGTTTTAGAGGCTGTTTTTGCGGTGTATTACCCCTAAAAAAGTCCCTCATCCCTATTGGTCTGTCCAGTTAAATCTGTACTATACTAAATCCTGTTTACAAGGTATAGGAGGGCGGGGGAGCGGGGAGAAACAATCCATAACTTGGGAGTTCATCGCACTATTAAAAACCGACTTAGTATAAATTGCCAAAAAATACCCAAGCCAATTTTTAAAAGATAATAAGTAGGTAGGCGTTAAAAATTATCAAACACCCCCCTTATCAAGGGTGGATTAAGGGTAGGGTTGATTCATGAATCAACCCTACTATGAATCAACCCTACTATGAATTAACCCTACTATGAATTAACCCTAGGGATGAAGGGGGGATAAATCTTCAATTTAATTATAACCACTTACTTAGGTGTTATGAATTAAATTAATCAATCAAGCAAAAAACATATCTCCGTAATTTCTATGAGAGCAAGTGAGGTAGTGGATTTATATGCCAAAGGGAAACGCGATTTTACAGGAGTAAAATTAAAAGGACAGTGTTTTCACGGAAAGAATTTATCGGGGGCTAATTTTAGTCAAGCAGATCTCCGTGGCACTAATTTTCAAGGGGCTATTTTAGAGAGAACTAAATTTACCGAGGCCAGGGCAGGATTACTAAAGCGCGGTCGGCTACAATTAATTTTAATTTCTTGGTTAATAGCGGCTGTCTGCGGCTATCTGTGGGGATTAGCTGGTTATTATCTAGCTTTAATGCTGGTGACAGATGTAACCGAATTTAAAATCATTGGTGCGGTGATAATCACGATTTTATCCCTAATTTATGGAAGATTTTATCGTCAACGAGTTGGGGGATTGCCCTTAGTTTTATCCTTAATTTTTGGCCAAGCAATAAGTTTTATTCTAGCAATTTTTATCAGCTTAATTTTAACTTTATTAACAGTAATTATCCTAGCTTTTCAAGGAGCATTAGCAGGGATAGCCGTGATGAATGGAACTTTTTCTATAGCTTTGATGGTTGGGGTTTGTGGTACTTTATTCACCGCGTATCTGGCCTGGTTATCCCTAGAAGAATCGGGAGAAACGATCACGAAATCCATGGCAATTGCTTTTTTAGCCAGTAAAGGTACAAATTTTTGCGGGGCAAATCTTAAAGAAGCCGATTTCACGGGAGCGCAGTTAAAAGCCACTGATTTAAGGGCAAAAGATTTAACTAGAACTCGATTTTATCTGGTATCGGGCATCGAGCGAGCGCGTTGGGAAAAGACAATTCTGGACGAAGTTGCGATTAGAAATCTTCTGGTTACTGGTCAAGGGGAAAATAAAGCTTATATTGGCTATAATTTTCGTGGACTGAATCTCTACGGGTTTAACTTCAAAAATGCCAACCTGACTAGGGCAAATTTCAGCGAGGCAAATTTAGCCTACGCTAATCTAGAAGGGGCAAATTTAGCCCATAGTAACGTGATGAGAGCCAATTTACAGGCAGCCACCCTGACGGGTGCTTGTATCGAAGCTTGGAAAATCGCCGAAAATACCAATCTAGAAGGGGTTGATTGTGATTATATCTATTTAGTCGAGTCCGAAGGAGAGCGCCGTCCCAGGGAGGGAGAATTTGGGGAAGGGGAATTCCGGCAATTGGCCCTGGAGCAGCGAAAATTGTATATTGACGAATAGGATAACTGCTAGACAAAGCTAAAATTGCGGCGCCGAGGCGGACAATTAGAGGGATAATAAGACCAGCCCTAACACCTATCCCCCGACTGGTAACTGATCACTGATAAGCGATGGTGAATATTTCTAATCAAGTTATACCCAATCGGGGACTAGCGCCCCAGGCAAAAGCGTCCGATGTCCAAATCCTAGCGGCGATCGATATTGGTACGAATTCGGTTCACATGGTAGTGGTGAAAATTGAACCGTCTTTACCCGCTTTTACGATTATTGCCAGAGAAAAGGATACAGTCCGTCTGGGCGATCGAGATAGGAAAACTGGTAAATTAACCCTAGCGGCCATGGAAAGAGCGATCGC
>NZ_JASJFG010000201.1:0-3463 GCF_030065375.1 Microcystis sp. M49636_WE2
ACTATTATTACCATTGAGATTAGTCGATTGACAACTCAGCAGCAACAAACCTAAAAATAGTATTAACTTGATCTTGAGCATAAATGATTTTTTACCAGTCATCACCAATAGTTATCAATACTTAATTTTTCTAGTATAAGTAGAGAATTAAGCAGATAAAACATTAACACAAAGTGGCGACAGCAAATATAAAGATAGTATTAAAAATATCTGGTAAGCTGTACTGCATTGAAACTGCCTATCGGGATTTTTAGTACAAATGCTCGAACTCCTTCTCTCTCTTCCTTGAGGAGAGGAGCAGGACTGCTAGAACATATATACTAGGA
Organism: Microcystis sp. M49636_WE2; assembly: GCF_030065375.1. Taxonomy (NCBI): domain Bacteria; kingdom Bacillati; phylum Cyanobacteriota; class Cyanophyceae; order Chroococcales; family Microcystaceae; genus Microcystis; species Microcystis sp. M49636_WE2. Next base: position 327 of record NZ_JASJFG010000201.1, read on the forward strand.
AGGCTCTCAAAGTTATTGGCCGATTTTCTCCCTCAATTTTGCCCTAGTCCGGCAGCAGTCGATCGCCTTCGTAGGTTAAAATACCATTGATCTATTGATCGATTATTGTAGGCTCAGGAGCAATCACCATGACCGCAGAAAGTATGTTATTTAATGGGGCGATCGTGGCGATCGTTCTCGTCCTCGTCGGATTAGCTTGGGGTTTTCTCCTCCTCAAAATCCAAGGTGGAGAAGCGGAATAGCTTGTTTTTCGGTTCATGGTTACTTTATTAGTAGTCATGAACTACTTTTTCCCATGAAAAGTAATTAAGAGAAAATCAATAACTAAAATTTTACGCCCACACCTATGACCACTCCCACGATCGAGTTTTTTGTCGGTTTATCAGAAGAATTAAGCGGTGTTAGTCTCCGCAAAAATAAAAGTACCGGGATTCGCAATGTCCTGATGACTTTTAAAACCCTGAAAGCGATCGAACGTTTCCAAAGTTTCACCACCCGTACCTACGGCGATCTCCGTCTCACCGATGAGGAAGGAGTGATTATAGTTATTCCCAACTCGACTAAGTTTATTTTTGGAGGAGATGAAGGAGATGAAATTCAACGGGTAGAATGTGGTTTTGAAATCACCGATGAACACTGGGAGCGTTTTCTGCGCTTTATGAATCGTTACGCGGCAGCCAACGGGATGGGGTATCAGGATAAGTGAGAAGTGGGGTGATGGGGTGTGGGAATTATGAATTATGAATTATGAATTGGGGAGTGGGGAGAATAAATAAAAATAATCTCCTGACTAGAAAGAGGGTGTAGGGTGTGGGGTGTAGGGTGTGGGGTGTAGGGAAGGAAACCTCTTTCATCTGTGGTGGTGAAAATTTTTTCATCGGGACTGAATACTGAATACTAATAGTTAAAAACGAGCTAAAATAAGGATAAATTTAGTCAAGAAACCATGAAAATAGCGATTACTGGGGCGACGGGATTTGTGGGTAGTCGATTGGTGGTCAAACTCTATGATCGCGGCGATGAAATCCTAATTTTGACGCGCAATCCCGATAAAACCAGGAGAATTTACCCAAAGTCAATCTATCCTAAGATAGAGATTATTCCTTATATCGCCACAGAATCGGGGGATTGGCAAAAAGAGATTTCTGGATGTGACGCGGTGATTAATCTAGCGGGAGAACCGATTTCGGAACGCTGGACCAGTGAAACAAAACAGGCAATCGTCGCTAGTCGGCAAATCGGCACCGAGAAAATTGTCGAGGCGATCGCCTTAGCACCCCAGAAACCGAAAGTTTTAATTAACTCCTCGGCGATCGGTTACTATGGAACCAGTGAAACCGCTAGTTTTGACGAAAATAGCCCTCCCGGGGGCGATTTTCTGGCAGATGTCTGTAAAAAGTGGGAAACAGCCGCCCAAAAAGTTAAAGATTACGGCACTCGTTTAGTTATTCTTCGCACGGGTATTGTTTTAGGCAATGGGGGTGCTTTAGGGAAAATGATCCCACCCTTCAAACTTTTTGCCGGCGGTCCGATTGGCAGCGGTCGTCAGTGGTTTTCTTGGATTCATCGGGATGATTTAATTAATTTAATCATCTATTGTCTCGATCGCCCGGAAATCAACGGCACTTTCAACGCTACTGCACCCAATCCCGTCCGGATGAAAGAATTCTGTCAGATTTTAGGGGAAGTAATGAATCGTCCTTCTTGGTTGCCAGTGCCAGATTTTGCCCTCGAAATCCTTTTGGGAGAAGGGGCAAAAATCGTCTTAGAAGGTCAAGAAGTGCTGCCAAAAGCCACAGAAGCGATCGGTTTTGACTATCGTTATCCTAATCTAGAAGCGGCCTTAGAGGAAATTGTCCCGAAAATGTAGAAATCTGATATACTGGGGGGCCGAATGCTCTCAATCTATTTTTCACTCCAGACGGGATGGGAGAATAAAGAGGCGGCCACTCTCACCCCGCGCAGTTGATTTAACAGGGGTAAATGGCCCACGGGAGCGCTTAAATCCCAGATAAATTCTTGGGGGTATTTTGTCCAATTATTGCCATTTTTCCAGCCAATTTTCGGCCAGAGTTTCGGGAAATCTTGACCGACACCGATCCATAATTTGCGCTGCACCGACCAACCGAATTTTCCTTCCGAATGAACTAACCAAAGATTATCAATAGTCTGAATATCTACACCGGGGAAAGCTTCCACTTCCGTAAAATAGACCCATTTCCTCTGTATTGCCCCTTCTCCTGCTAATTCACAGAGTTTTTGACGGGTGAGACTATCGGCAGTTTGAAAATCCTGTTTAGCCAATAATTCCTGTAAAAGTCGATAATCGATACCTTTAGCACTATCGAGGGGAACCACACCCGTGGGGAAATAATTAGCTAAAAATTCCTTGCTTTGATCGCTATTATCTTGATAGAGCAATTGATAGGCCTTACCTGTCACCAGATTAACAGGAGTGGGGTGCTGGGCTAATAAAAAATCTCTCAATACGGTTAGGCCACCTTCTCCGGCCCCGGCTAATTGTGTCAGAATCTGTAATTGATTTTTCGGCGACTCGGTGGCTAATTGACTCATCTTACGGGTAATATCCTCGCTTTGTTCTTCTACTAACACGCCATTCTGGTCAGTCATATCATCACTTTTAAAACCACTCCTTCAATACTATTACCACTATTTCGGGGTCGCTGCTCGATTTTTTCCCGACAAAAAAGGGATTTTTAGCGGGTGGTTGATCCTACACTGAATAACCAGTTCAAACCATAACGGTACAAAGGTGATACCAAATTGTCATTCTAACCCGCGTGTTACCCAACCCGGGTTATGGGAGAAAAGAACCGATCAGCCGGAGACTCAATCTCAAAATAAACCCCTGAGACTCCAAATGTAGGTTAGCAGCTGCGTGAGAACTCAAACATTTGCCAAGGGGACTAGGCGGGACTAGGTGGGAAGTGTTGGGACGCAAGGCCATTTAGTTGGTTTCCTGGTTGTGAAACTAACTAGGGTTTGCTGAATAATGGTAAAAACCTTACAGGAAAGGGCTTTTAGCTTGATTGAGAGCTTCCCAAATGCACTTAAATCTGCTAGAATCTCTTAAAACCCTTGCATCACCCTTGCATCACCCTTGCATCTTCTCTAAT
>NZ_JASJFG010000631.1:0-8337 GCF_030065375.1 Microcystis sp. M49636_WE2
CCTCATCCCGTTTGAGACGCACATGACCCTCAAAAATATGCTCTTGTTTTTCTTCGGGAATGCCGGGGCCGGTATCACTGATGCTCACTTGTACTTTTTGAGTAGTACGATGGAGGACAGAAAGGGTAATTGCGCCGCCGGCGGGGGTATATTTGATGCCATTCTCCAAGAGATTAATAATCACCTGTCGGATTAACTCCTCATCAGCATAGACGGGGGGCAGATCTTGGGGGATATCGCTTTGGAGAATTAAAGTCTTTTCCTGAAAAGTATCGGTAAATTGGGACAAAATTTCCTGACAGAGGGCTTGCAGATAGAATTTACTCTGTTGGAGAGTGAATTGCGCCGCCATGCTCTTAGAAGCTTGCAGAATATCCGTAATCAAACGGTTCATAATCCGGAACTGTTTGCGGGCCTGTTGGTGCAGTTGTTCTCGTAATTGCAGACTGCGCTCAGTATCTGGTTGATGATAGGCTAATTCGAGGGTTTCCACGGCGATGGAAGCGGCGGTAAGAGGACTGCGTAAATCGTGGGCTAACATAGCCAAAATTTGGTCTTTAAATTTTAATTGTTCTAATAATTCTTCCTTTTCCTGTTTGAGACGAAAAACCTCATCGGCGATGCGGATGAGTTCGCCCGAATGTTCCACCTCTTGAAGTTGTGCATCATCAGCGTGATGATTTTTGACCTCCTCTTTAATCGCTTTTTGCCAACGTACCAACCATTTTTTAAACTGTTCCACCAGATTACTGCCCGCGAGGGTATGGCGGGGGCCGGGGGCAATTTTGACCAAGGCGGGGGTAGCTACAAGGCGAAAATGTTCGACTAAATGAGGTTGCTGGCGAATTTCGATGATTTGTAGGTCAATCGGGTAATCAGACTTTAAAGACTGGAGATAGGCCTGAATTTGACGGATAATTTCTTGAGAACTGGGACGGTCATCAACAAACAGCAAAAGTTGAATCGAGAGAGGCGTTGTCGTCTCTCTCCCTAAAGCAGTCAGTGGCTCGTTAGATGGGAGCATCGGAAAATTAGTAAACCTAGGGATTGACGAGATCGATCGACGATCGATCGACTTTTATCATATTCTTTATTGTAGAAGCTTAAGATAGTATAAAATCTACTCAACCTAATCTTAAAGTTTTATTCCTTAATTCTAAGAAGAAATCCTATGGCTTTTGGCTATGTTGCCCTAGTTCTCCACGCGCATCTCCCTTTCGTCCGCCATCCCGAAAGCGATTACGTCCTCGAAGAAGAATGGTTATACGAAGCAATCACAGAAACCTACATCCCTCTGCTGCAAGTTTTTGAAGGTCTCAAGCGGGACGGTATCGATTTTAAAATGACCATGAGCATGACTCCGCCGTTGGTGTCGATGCTGCGGGATCCGTTACTGCAAGAGCGTTATGAAGAACACTTAGGTAAGTTAGAAGAATTAATTGCTAAAGAAATCGACCATAATCAACACAATGGCCATATTCGCTACTTAGCCGAATATTACGCTGAATCCTTCCAAAGTATCCGACAAACTTGGGAAAAATACGATCGAGATCTGGTCAAAGCTTTTAAACAATTCCTTGACAGTAATAACCTAGAAATTATCACCTGTGGTGCGACTCACGGTTATATGCCCCTGATGAAAATGTACCCACAAGCGGTCTGGGCGCAAATTGAGGTGGCCTGTCAACACTACGAAGAAAATTTCGGTCGTCGTCCCAAGGGCATTTGGTTGCCGGAATGTGCCTACTACGAAGGGGTAGAAAGAATGTTAGCCGATGCGGGCATTCGTTACTTCCTCGTCGATGGCCACGGTATTCTCTACGGTCGTCCTCGCCCCCGTTACGGCAGTTACGCGCCCATTTTCACGGAAACCGGGGTGGCTGCTTTCGGTCGTGACCACGAATCTTCTCAACAGGTTTGGTCTTCCCAAGTCGGTTATCCGGGGGATATAGTTTATCGGGAATTCTATAAAGATTTGGGCTGGGAAGCGGAATACGAGTATATTAAGCCCTATATCATGCCCAACGGTCAACGCAAGAATATAGGCATCAAATACCATAAAATTACTAGCCGGGACGGTGGTTTATCGGAAAAAGGGCTTTATGACCCTTACTGGGCCAAAGAAAAAGCCGCCGAACACGCGGGCAATTTTATGTATAATCGCGAGCGGCAAGTGGAGAGTTTAGCGGGAATTATGGGCCGTCCTCCCCTGGTTGTTTCTCCCTACGATGCCGAGTTATTCGGTCACTGGTGGTATGAGGGACCCTGGTTTATTGATTTTCTGTTCCGTAAGTCCTGGTATGACCAAAATATCTACCAAATGACCCATTTAGCCGATTATCTCCGGGCTAACCCGACTCAGCAGGTCTGTCGTCCTTCCCAATCCAGTTGGGGTTATAAGGGTTTCCATGAATACTGGCTGAATGAAACTAACGCTTGGATCTATCCTCACCTACACAAAGGCACGGAACGGATGATTGAATTAAGTCATCACGAAGCGGAGGATGAATTACAGGAACGGGCTTTAAATCAGGCAGCCCGGGAGTTATTATTAGCGCAATCTTCTGACTGGGCCTTTATTATGCGAACCGGTACAATGGTTCCCTATGCTGTCCGGCGCACTCGTTCCCACCTGCTGCGGTTAAATAAAATCTATGAAGATGTGAAATCCGAGAAGATTGACTCTGGTTGGTTGCAAAAAGTCGAGGAAATCGATAATATTTTCCCCAATATTGATTACCGTGTCTATCGACCTCTGTAATCTGGGTGAGTAGATAGGGTTAGCTGAATAAATCTAAAAACCTTGTTGGGTAAGACTTTTAGACTTTTTGTCAATCAAAAAGTACCAGATATGGGAGTGGTCGGGGGGAAAATTCAGGGACTTTTTCCCTGAAAATTAGGTAATTTACCCGATGAAAATGGGTAAAACCCCACACCCCACACCCCACACCCTACACCCTGCCCCTAGGAAAAACTTTTTCAGCAGACCCTAGTTAATGCCTCCCTAATTTTTTAGGGATGCGGGGGTAATTCTGAGGCTAATTTGGCCAGAATTTTGGGTTTAAGTTCCTGGAGTTTCTGTTTTAACATCCGCTTGCTAATTTGTGGGCTGCCAATCTGGGCAAATTGACTATCGGTCAGCCATTGCTGCAAATTTTGGCATTGATTGGCGGGAATATTGGCGGTGATCACATTTTCGCAGATATTGCCGCCTTCGAGGGAGAAAAATAAAATCGAGTATTGACCGGTTTCGCCGAGGGTTTTGGTCATTTTTTGACCCTGGGGGGTTTTTAAGTCCAAATAACAGGGCAACCAGCGCGGCCCCTGTTGACGATGATAGAGGACAGTAATCCAGAGAATCATCGGGTGGGGTGTGGGTAAAAAGAGGAATTGATTATAACGGACACTAGCAACCCGGACGGGGATATCTTCTCGAGCCAACATTACCCATAAACTGGCAAAAATGCCGTCAGCAGCCTTGATACAGCGTGAGAAGACGATTTTTTGGCGCGGTTTATCCTCGGGCCAACTGGACTTGAGACAGATATCCTTCCCATTAGCACCAGAAACACTGGTTCGATCTAAATCATCAAGGGTTTTAGTTTTGCTGGTGTAATCGTCGATTTTTTTGACTATTTCACCGATACGATGCAATTTATTGGGTTGATTATTTTTGACTAGGGGTTCGAGTCGTTCGAGAAGTTGTAGTATATCTGTAACACTTTGCGGTCGATCGCTGGGTGCTTTGGCTAAACAGCGCAGGATTAACTGTTCTAATTCTGGCGGTAATTGCAAGCTAGGATTAAAGGGACGGGGTTCAACGTAGTGGTGAACCTCATACCAACCGCCAAAGGAGGGATTATCGGGAAAAACGGGCGTTTCTCCCGTGATCATCTCGTACATCATAATCCCAAAACTGTAGATATCGGAACGATGATCGAGTTCTTTACCTTCCATCTGTTCTGGGGAACAATAGGCTAAGGTTCCCATAAACGATTGGGTTTGGGATTCTCCCGATTGGATGAGTTTAGCGATGCCAAAATCGAGAATTTTCACCAATTCCCCTAATCCTGAGTCCTGAATCACGATAATATTGCTAGGTTTGATGTCCCGGTGAATAATCGGACACATCTCGCCTTGGAAGATAATACCCTTATGGGCGCATTCGATGCCGAAACAAATCTGACGGGTGAGATGAAAGAAGCGCGGGAGAGGCAGCGGGTGATATTTGATGATTTCTCCTATGCTTTCCCCCTGCAAAAATTCCATGACGTAGAAGGGGACTTCCTTTTCATCTACACCATAATCACGAACTTTAACAATATGAATACTTTTTTCGCCTAAAAGTGCCGAAATAGTCGCCTCTCGCTCGAAACGCTCGCGCATTTTTTTGTTGAGGAGAGTTTGCGAGAGGAATTTCACGGCGACGGTTACGCCACCTAATAGTTTATCTTCTGCTCGATATACTTGTCCCATGGCACCGCTACCGATCAACTCGACCAGTTGGTATCGATTGGCAAGTAAACGCCGATGTCTAGATTCTGCCGACATAGCTAGGCTACCGTTTTAATTATAGTGAGTCTGATGGAGAGAGTTTTTTTAAGAACTGCTGCAATTACTAGGTGATCGAGAGGACTTAATCTTAGAATGCTTTTTTTAGGTTAAAAGCATGATTGTTAACATATATTTTCAGGCATTTTTAGTCATTGCCTCTTGCCTAATTAATTTTTGGGGGTTAAAAAAATGAAAAAACTAAGTTTGACACTCCCGTCGCTAAAAGCGAGGGATTTTTGGTTCATCGAGTCCACTTAAATTAGATGCCTTGCGTTATCCAACCCAGAGGTGGTTCTCACGCTTGCGCGTTACTTTTCGTATGCCCTACGATAGTTGTATTTCTACAAAGTTTGCTTGAATTGAAGTGTTAACTCCAAATACTGCTTTGTCTAGTTCCTGTAAAGATTTTACATCACGAGCGGGTGAGAAACTAGAACTATTGAGTAGAAACCCAGATCTTTGATTTTCAAGGTGCAGATACCGTAGTGATTAGACTACAGGAGTTTTTAAATCGGTTGATTACCCTATCTGCTCTACTTATATAGTAGCTATTTAGCCTGAGTAGGTCAAGTCCCTTAAAAGAAGAAGTTATTCGAGATTTTGTCAGGAGACTGGACACTTATTTTTAATCGTTCTTCGTGTCACTGAGCCTTTACATTGATCCTTTACATTGAGCCTGTCGAAATGTGTCGAAATGTGGACACTGATCCTGTCGAAGTGCTGTTTTATATTGGTCGGGGTTTCATCTCGTCTCTAAAAGCGAGGGTCTTCGCCCCGACATTTGAGATAAAATCTCCAAATAGACAATTTGATTGATTATTATGACCACTGACTCCTGCCTGCTGATACCAAATCCGTTTTTAATAGTGTGATTAACTCCCAAGTTATCAATTGTTTCTCCCCGCTCCGCTCTCCCCACCTCCCCCCGCAACGCGCACGAAGTGGTCTTCCCTCTCCCTAATTCATAATTCATAATTCCCACTCCCCTATACCTTCTAAACAGGATTTAGTATGACTCCTAAACCACCACTACAGGAAACTCCCTAGCCCCCCTAAAACTTTTTTGCCGAAAGTGACCGATCTGCGTAATAATTCTTTAATAAAGATTTGTAAACTTGAAAATGATTATCCTTTCGCAGTGCTAGAGATTTAATGAGACGACTAATTGCGATCGAAAAAGCTCTGCTCATCGGTCATATTGTATCGATGGCTTTTGGACTAGCCGGATTGTTGCTAGTTCTGCCCCATCCCGAATTTGTGGCCAATTTACCAGATTTTGGCAAAACCTTCTTTGCTTGGTCAATGGCTGGGGGGGGTGTGGTGTATATGGTGTTAGGAATGGCAGCCGTGGCTGTTTATGCCTATCGGACTCTAGGAGTGTGGCACTGGTTAGGATTCATGGTTCCCGCTATCAGTTTATCCCTTTGTAGCGAACTATTAGGAACCAGTACCGGCTTTCCTTTCGGTCATTATCGTTATCTTTCGGGCTTAGGTTACAAAATTGCGGGTTTAGTCCCCTTTACTATCCCCCTATCTTGGTTTTATCTCGGTTTTAGTGCCTATATCATCGCTCGTGTTGGTTTATCCACTCTTGCTATACCCCAATGGCTACAAAATCTAGGATCGATCGCTATCGGGGCGGTATTATTAACTTCCTGGGATTTTGTCCTAGATCCGGCCATGAGTCAAACTACCATACCCTTCTGGATTTGGGAACAACCGGGGGCCTTCTTTGGGATGCCCTATGAAAATTTTGCCGGTTGGTTTGGCACGGGCTGTGTTTTTATGACGGTAGCCACTTTAATTTGGCAAGTGCAACCGGTGAAACTGCCAAGTCAAGATTTAACCCTGCCTTTTGTGATGTATTTGGGTAATTTTGGCTTTGCTACGGTCATGAGTATGGGTGCCGGTATTTATCCGCCGATTTTCTTAGGATTACTCACCGGTATTCTGCCTTTAACACTCCTCTATAATCGCGCCAAGGCTGTTGCTTCCGGGCAAACAGTGGCAACCAGCGAAGTAACAACCCTAAAAATTCCCGTTGTTTCGGTGAGAGGAGCCAAATAAGTTGTTAACTGAGATAATTCTCGGTGCATTCTGCCTGGGGCTACTACTGTCTCAGGCTGTTGCCTTTTTTATCCTTCTTTCCCGTCTGCTAAAAGGGGCGCGTCGTCGTCCTCCCCTGACTCCCCAACCCCCCACCCCGGAGATGTTAGGGACAGTAAGCGTGATTGTGCCGACGTTAAACGAAGTGGCCAGGATTGACGGTTGTTTACAGGGATTGAGTCAACAGAGTTACGAAGTGCGAGAAATTCTGATTGTCGATAGCAATTCCCAAGATGGTACGCGGGAAAAAGTCAAAGAGATAGCGGCAAAAGACCCCCGCTTTCGCTTGAAAACCGATTATCCTTTGCCCCCCGATTGGGTAGGTCGTCCCTGGGCGTTACACAATGGTTTTTTGTTTAGTTCTCCTAAAAGTGACTGGATTTTGGGCATTGATGCCGATACCCAACCCCAAGCAAATTTAGTCGCTAGTTTAGTTAAAGCTGCGCTCGCAGAAGGTTATGATTTAGTTTCCCTGTCGCCGCAATTTATCCTCTCCTATCCGGGAGAATGGTGGTTACAGCCGGCTTTATTGATGACTTTGCTCTATCGCTTTGATGCGGCCGGAGTGCGCGGGCAAGATCCCCAACGAGTCATGGCCAATGGTCAATGTTTTCTCTGCCGGCGGTCAGTTTTAGCGGCTTTAGACGGTTATAGCGGGGCAAAAGGTTCTTTTTGCGATGATGTCACCCTGGCCCGTCTAGCGGCGACGAAAGGCTATCGGGTGGGATTTCTCGATGGGGCGAAGTTGATTCGCGTGCGGATGTACGAAGGACTTAAGGAAACTTGGCGCGAATGGGGCAGATCCCTTGACCTCAAAGATGCCTCCTATCAGGGGCAATTATGGGGCGATTTAGCTTTATTAGCTCTTACTCAGGGATTACCGATAATTATCACCCCTTTACTGCTCACAGCTTTGATTTTTGGCTACAATTTCCTGAGTTTAAAAATTGTTTTGACTTTAAACCTGCTGCTGTTATTGATTCGTTTTGCCCTTTTATTGGCTGTCTCTCCTAGCTACTATCGGGGCAAAAAAGTCAATCTATCTTCGGGATTATTTTGGCTATCTCCCCTCGCGGATCCGCTGGCAGTTATCCGCATTTTTATCTCTGCTTTTACCCGTCCCCAAAGTTGGCGCGGTCGATTGTATCAGTGAATTGGAAAATAAACATTGGGTGTATTAGGCCCCCCTAACGGTAGATTGATTCATGAATCAATCTACTATGAGAGCAAAAACCTGTACTCCTCTACTCCCTAGCTTACCTCATAAGCCATTAAGAGTAGCAAAAAAAAGAATTAGATTCGGAGAATGAATCAGCCCCAGTATTAAGGGGGAATTGGCACCCTCCTTATCAAGGGGGGCAGGGTAGGGTTGATTCATGAATCAACCCTACTATGAATCAACCCTAGAAGGCAGGGGGAGATCGAAGGCAAAATCTATCTTCTATGTAATTAGAACCACTTACTTAGAACAGCCTTAATTATACTAGCCTTTTCACTTAAAACCGAGGAATATGATTAAAAAGATGACGCATGACCACAAACTCCCAACAAAATAACGAATAGCCATAACCCTGCTGCTCCACCGTCCTCACCTGAGCTTGTAAACCCTTTAAGGAAAAATCAGGATTCCAACCCGCATATAAACCCACCCCCACCGGCACATACCGGGAAGCTGTC
>NZ_JASJFG010000302.1:0-9915 GCF_030065375.1 Microcystis sp. M49636_WE2
ATGAGGCACGTTCCTGATTAACGTACTCTTGAGCATCAAGTCCATTCCAGATTTCTTTTCCTAGTCCTTCTAGTTCCATAATGCTATGCTTGGGCTTAACAAGCATAGGGCGACGTACCATTACAGCTAACTCTTTTAATAAGCGAAGTTGCTCGTCTGGGGTGAGATTCTCAACTTGCCGGCGAACATCTTGATAGGTGGTCATGCTCTTTACTCGCTGTTTCTTCTATTAATCATGTCATATTGCCCACAGATCACGGCTCCAAAAAGTAAGGTAAAATGCCCCCATATTTGTCTATATCCGATCGCACTCCCGTCCGTCGCTGTGCCTAGACGTTTTTAGCTGATAATCATTTGCTTGAATCAATGACCATGGTGTGTTCCCCAAAATCGATCGCTGCAGCGGTAGGACTTGCATTAGGGAACGCACTTTACCATATCTACCATAGTGGCGATCATACTCACCAGCGGAGCGAAACGGAGTCGAGTGCATCGCAGTGTTAGCCTTTATTGCGGAGGTCTGTGGTATCTCTATTGCTTTTGCCGATGTTGCAAACGTCACAAAGCGTTTGATAGTTATCCAGGTTGTCAAGACCACCGCGTGAGCGAGGAATGATGTGATCAACATGAAGAATTGCGCCGTTATGTGAATTGCGACCACAAGAAACACATTTCCACTGATCACGCTGAAATACTTGCCAACGGATTGCGGGCATTACGCGAATCTTTTGCTCGGCGAAAAGCGATGCCAATGCGATCGATTCACCTGTGGCGGAGTGCTTCTCTTCACCCCCTTCATTCGGATTCTCTAATTGTCTTTCAAACCACCAATAGTTCAATCTTGAAACTAAATTTTCCAGCCGATGCGGGAGTCCCTTTGCTATTTGAATATAAGAGTCATAAACGGGGAAGAAAACTGCAAAATTATCGACTAATTGAAATAGGTCAACTGGTGAAACAGGGAAGCGATATAGATGCCCGAAAAAATGGTTATCAATTAGTTCGTTAGATATTCTATGTCGATAATGATCTTGAAATGCTGCGAAGAAAGGTAAATCATCACCAAAATAAAAATCAGGTCGAATCTCAGACCCGAAACACAGCCTATTAATTATATTTTCGTTATCAATATGAAACTGCAAAATCGAATCAAATGACTTTTTATCAAGTCCTTTGAGCCAACCGTTTTCCAGAAAAGTAAATACCCCCTCATCTGTGAGCATGAAAGCAAAACGAAATGGCAAGATTTGCACGGGTTTTCCATTTTTGCGCGAGAAACCCGGCCACTTCGCCTTCCTTTGTCCGCCAAGACCAACGAAAACAGATTCATATTTATGCGTCAATTCGTTATCGTTGTATCTCTTTTCCCGAAAATTCGGAAAAACGCTAACGATAGAGTCGTCCAGCACTTCTACCCCGTATATCTCACGTATCCGAGCAATTGCAGAGTTCATTACCAAGCGCAGACGCGGTAAAACCGAATGTTTTAGAGCATCAGCACGAAGGCGAGCGTCATCGACAAGAAAGAGGTTTGCGTCTTGCTCGTCGAATGTGATATTTGAGAGTGCAGATGGGATCATGCTAAAGACCGACTACTGATTATATTAATTATACAGAAACTTTCCGAATAACCAGAGTAAGAATATATGGAAACTTTCGGCATATCACCCAATTTTGTAGATTTGTGACAATCAGCCGAGATACAAAGAACTTTTCAGCGATCATAGCACGAATTATAATTCTTCGGGTAACTGAGCAGACTAACTAAAAGTTGCCATGGCGGAGCAAATTCTTTCTCTACTCCTGTACTTAATTGTCATTTTAACGGCTTTTTGGTTTATTAGCCCCCAAAAAAAGCCCCGTAGTCATCCCGCCTATCATCTTGCTTGTTTACTAGAAGATGCTCCTGAAAGCTCTTTAAAGGGTCAATTTTATCCCCTGGCTACTCCCTTGGCTACCCCGATCACCTGTACTGTTCCGCAGGTGTGGCGCAGTGTATATAGGCAGTCTCTGGCAAAACCGGATGTTAACTATTGGCAATGGCGCGGTATGCCCGAAAATGAGCAGTTTTGTCGGGAATTACGGGAATTATTGCGGTTAAATCCGGCTAGAGGTTACGCTAAGGAAATTCTGGAAAGTCTGGCCCTGGGTCAAGATCCTTTTTATCATCTTTACTGGGATATAAAAGCGATCGCTAATAGTAACTTTAACACTATTGGCACTAATAAACTAGCTGAGGGCAGATTTGCCCAGCGAGATTTGCGAACTCATCAGCAGATGCGGGGGGATTTTCGTCAATGGCATTTACAAGCTTGTGAACAGTTGGGAAAAGAGCGGGTTAAAGCGGTTTATCGGCGGTGTTATGGGTCAGATTGGTCATTAATCGCCCAAATTCTCTATCCTTCGCCCCGTTCCTTGGCCGTGATGATTATAGAGTCGGCTAATCCCGTTTGGTGGCGAGTTTTGGGGATTACTCCTTTTAGCACCACTAACCGGATTGAGAATAATTATAAAACTCTCTTGTGTTATTGGCATCCCGATCGCAATTCCCATCCCAATGCGACAGAAATCACCGCCCATCTTAATCGCGCCTACGATTGTTATCAAAGTTTTCAGGAGATGAGCAGTCAAGATAATGCACCTTTGTGGACGAAAATCCGTCGCTGGATTCCTTAGACTTGACTCTAGTTTTTGCCTTGACTTTTTCCTTAACGAAAGAATGTTAGTCTAGGAACAATTTATGACCACGCTTGCACTCTCAGGGTAATGAATCTAGTGCTTTTAAACAATCGCTACCAAATTGTTAGCACCCTTGCTAGGGGGGGATTTGGGGAAACTTATATCGCTATCGATACGAATATGCCTTCTCAACGGCGCTGTGTGATTAAAAAATTGCAGCCGGCTATTCAAAGTGAGGAGATGCCAGAATGGTTAAAAGAACGTTTTCAGAAAGAAGCAAGCGTTTTAGAGGAATTGGGAGAGCAAAATCGCCAAATACCCCGTTTATACGGTTATTTTGCCCAAGATAATCATTTCTATCTGGTGCAGGAGTGGATTGAAGGGGAGACACTAACCCAAAAACAGCAACGACAGGGAAATTTATCTTCCTCAGCAGTGCGGACGATTTTAGAGAATTTACTGCCTGTTATTGATTTTATTCACAGTCGCCGCATTATTCACCGGGATGTGAAACCCGATAATATTATCTTAAGAAATAGTGATAATTTGCCCATTTTGATCGATTTTGGGGTAATGAAAGAAGCAGTGGCCACCTTACTCGATCCTACGGGAAAAAGTGCCTATTCGATCGCCCTTGGCACCCCCGGTTATATGGCTTCGGAACAGGCTGCCGGGAGACCGGTCTTTTCTAGTGACCTTTACAGCCTAGGCTTAACGGCGATTTTTTTATTAACGGGAAAAACTCCCCAATATCTAGAAACTGACTCGCGCACGGGGGAAATTCTCTGGCGACAGGAGGCAGAAAATGTTAATCCTAATTTAGCTATGGTAATCGATCGAGCGATCCGTTTTCATCCCCGGGATCGGTTTGCTACTGCCAGGGAAATGTTGGCAGCTTTGGCAGAAATATCCCCCGATTTGTCCACCCAACCGACTATCGCGGTTTCTCCCCATAGTCCCCGATTAAAGTCCTCTACACCCCCAAAACCAACCGTCTCCCCCACTGTGGTTATTCAACCCAATTCTGGGGAAAAAAAGAATACTTGGCTGTGGATTTTGCTGATTTTTGCGGTGACAATTGGGGCTTTTGCCCTAGGATATCGGGGATTTATGGCTCTTTTTCCCAAAAATGAGCAAATTAAACCATCACCAACCCCCGAACCTTCTCCTATTCCTGAAATCATTCCTCCTCCCTCCCAAGATTTTCCCCCTATCCGACGACCTTCTCGTCAACGGACTCCCATTTATTCCCCGACTCCCACTCCATCCCCTACTCCCACCCCAGAGGTGATTCCTAGTCCAGAAGCGACTCCAGAATTAACTCCTAGTCCCACCCCAGAAGAAGTAATTCCTATTCCTGTTCCCCTTCCTGAAACGGAGCCGAGTCCTCAAGTTTCTCCCCTTCCTTCTCCTTCTCCTTCTCCTTCTCCTTCTCCTTCTCCTGTTCCAGAGGTGATTAATCCCCCGGTTAATGAGGATAAAATTGAACCGATCGCTCCTCCGGTTTTATCACCTTCTCCTCCTGAAGAAAATAGTAATTAATAGAGGTTCTTCGTTACTTAGTCTGGTTCGATAGGGTGGCATAAATCGATTAAATCCGTATCTGGTAAGAGTTCCATTGATTAGTTACTTCTAGAGCGAAAACAATTGACAAAAATCGCTAAATGTCTTTCTCTATAAGGGTTTCATCCCTTATAACCCCCGTTCATTGCATAGCACAAACCGAAGAACCTTAATATTTGCATAACAATTCCCGAAGAGCCATAAATAAGAGGAGTTATTGATAATGAGTCCACATCCGTATAACTTTGACAACTTTACTCTTCTGGAATAACCTGATAAACCAAACGATGCTGACAGAACAAATTAAACCTTTAGCCAAGCAAAAATATCCACTGCTGATATTGACCAACGTTCTAATCCTTTAATCACTGCTAAAGGCTCATTATTTCCTTCAGTTGCAATATGTACTTTCGGTAATCCTGTTTGAAAAACGGTGACTGACTTTGCTGAAGGATCAATCAACCAACCTAATTCTGTTCCTTGTTGTAAACAGAAAATAATCTTTTCCATCACTAAGGTAACAGATTGTTCAGGAGACATAATTTCAATAATCCAATCGGGATAACGTAAAAATTGATCGGCCATTTCTCCATCTAGATCTCTTGGCAAATTCTCCCAACGAATCACCGCAATATCTGGCACAATTGAACGTTCTGCAAAAGTACAACGCAATTCAGGTAGAGCATAAGCTAATTTTTGAGATTTAGTCTGTTGATTAATGGCAGAGGCTAACTCAAATTGTAAGATGCTGTGTTTTCCTTTGGGCATAGGTTTTTGAGTGACAATTCCATGATAATATTCCCTAGCAGGCTTAGTTTCTGGAAGGGCAAGAAATACTTCGAGGGAAAGAGCTTGTTTATCTTCTATTGTGGCAAACATTAATTGATTTCTCCGATCTTGAGTTGTTTTCTATTATAAGCTCCTGACTCCTTACTCTCAGGTAAGTTTTTGATTTTTACCATAAGTCTAATCTAAAAATACGGGTTTTTCTTTAAGCTCTAGCACGAAAAATTTGATTAGCCGTGAGGTTTAACTCTGGAAAAACCCCTGAAATAAGACGTTGATCCTGTTTAAATAAATTACCTTGATATTCTCCATCGATTAATTGATAGATAGAAATGGTGGGTTCTTTGGGGCTGCCGATATATCGGGACGAACCTTTGGCTAAATAATCGATAATCCAATATTCGGCAATTCCTAATTGTTCGTAGTCGTCGAATTTTTTCAGATAATCATCTCGCCAATTGGAACTGACAATTTCAATAATTAATTTAGCTGATGTTGCCAGAGAAATTGAGGAAGCGGTTTCCCAATAGGGATCGTTAACTAGATTTTCTCTGTCTAAGATAATAATATCGGGTAGATAACCTGTATGGGGGCGAAGGGGTTTTACTGCGGCAGTATTGGGGATAAAATAGGGCAATTGCCGTCTTCTAATCTCCAATCCTAACTCCATGCTTATAAAACCGCCAATTTCTTCGTGTTTTCCGATCGGTCGCATCATGGCCGATAATTTTCCTGCGATTAATTCGTATTGTTGTCCATCATCGGGATATTGATTAATATAGTCATCAAAAGTCAAAAATTGGGGGATAGTTTGGGTTGTGGTCATGGCAGTTAGAGGAATAAGAGAGATGATTTTTCAAGATTCTAACTCGATTAACGACGTTGCCACCAAGTCAATCCAGCTAGGGTAAATCCCCCTAAAGGCATCACTACCATCGCTATCCAAAAAATAGCGTTAGCTTGCAGGGGATTTAAATTAATTCTTCTATTTTCTGGTTCCTTAGCCCGGATAGATAAGGTGGCTGTTTCACCACTGGCTAACCACTGCACAGAATTTAAAAATATATCTCCGTTTAACTGTTGTTCAAATAGTCCATCGCTGGCAAAGCTGGCATTACCAATCACGATTAATTTACCTTTTTTTCCCGTCAGAGCAACTCCTAGATCAAAGGGGCCAGCTAAATCTTTTTCAGGGTTAAACTGGAGATTCTGATCATTTAAATCACTCTCAGCCCACATTTTATCATTAGTAATCATTAAAGATACGGCTTCAATTCCTTCGATGGGAACGGTGGCGATGGGACGAGCAAAGGGAAAGATAGAAATACCGTTAGCAAAATCCCGGGTAATGGGATGATTACCGTAATTGGTAATAATGGGACTAGCCGGACCTAAACCAATGATTTCCCCGGCACCAGAAGCATCAATAATAATCCGATTATCTAGTTTCACACCCCAAGGGGTTAATAAGGGTTCTAATCCGGTTTCGGTTTGAGGGTCAATCATTAATAAAATTTTGCCCCCTTGCTCAAGATAGTTTTTTAAAGCGGTGACTTCTTGGGGAAATATTTTTCTTTTGGGACTGGCAATAATAATGACATCGGCATTATTGGGAATGGTGGAACGTTCCACTAGATTAAGTGGTTCTACTTGATAACCTTTTGCTTCTAAACTATTGACTGCTTGTCCTAAACCCCCTTGAGGTTCTTTGATGGCATTTTCTCCATGACCTTGCAGAAAGTAAGCGGTTAGAGTGCGATCGGTTTTAGCGGTTTCGATGGCGTTACTCAATTTCGCTTCGGTGAGACTTTCCTCTTCACTAATAGTTTTCAGGGGTTGTTTTTTTTCACCATACTGTAGATAGACTCTGGCTAGATTATCATTGGCTAGTTTTTTAAATTCCTGAGCGATATTGGGTTTTTTCTCCGGGTTAACTATTTCGTACTGAAATTGGGGGTTTTTGCGTTGATAATTGGCTAAAAGTTCCTCTTCGTTGCCACTGATTCCCCGGGTTGAAAAAATCCAGACTTTGACGGGTTTTGACAGATTGGTTAATAGTCTTTCGGTTTGGGGGGATAAACTAAAGATTTGGTTTTCGGTTAAATCAACTCGATAGGGATAACGGAGGGCGAGAAAGTTAATTAAACCAATAACGCTGAGGACAATAATAGTAGTAATGAGGGTTTGAGTGCCGGTGCGGGTACTTCTTTTTTGCCAAAAGTCTTTGGAAGTGATTACTAATAACAACAGCCACCCTAGAAACAAAATAGCTCCGGCAATTAATAACCCCAGAGAGAGGGATGACCATTGACCGGAGATTAACCCCACGGTTAAGCCGGCACTACCCAGAAATAGGGCGGGTATATAGAGAAATTTACCGTATTTTTGCCAGGATCTCATAGTTAGTTTCTTTGATAACGGTCCGCTTCGATCGCTTGAGTAGTTAGGAAGATTCCCAGCAGAATATAACTGAGGAGGATGACTAAACTACTACTGTCAAAAATTCCCCGCACGAAATTGTTAAAGGGTTGATACCAAGATAGATGGGAGAGTAATTCTTTCAGGAAAAATCCGATCTGTTCTCCCACTTCTCCTCCGATGCGATCTCGAAAGAAGGTTTCGGCATTGTTAGCAATGACATCCAGTATCCAGATAAATAAGATGGTGATAAAGGTGATGATGTAAGCCAGGATAGAACTATTGGTGAGGGAAGAAATAAACATTCCGATGGCTAGGATGGCCGCTGCCAGTAAAATTAATCCTAGATGAGCTAGTAAAATACTGGCTATATTCACCGGGGGAACTGCGCTACTAAAAACCACTATTTCATAAATCCAGAGGGGGGTAATCATCACGGTAAAAAAGGCCAGCACTCCCAATAATTTACCGATGGCTATACTCCAATTGGTCAGGGGGGAAGTGGCTAAAAGTTCTAGGGTTCCCTGTTTTTTTTCCTCTGCGTATAATCCCATAGACAGGGCTGGCAAAATTACCAACAATAAAGAGGATAAAATAATGCCGATGAAAGTGGTCATAAATTCAGATACCGTATCTCTGGCTACCAGAAATCCCGATTGTTCTTGGATACTAACATCGAGAATAATGCCGTAGAGAAGGGAGTTAAAGAAAAATCCCGCTACTAACCAAAATATGCCCATAATGATATAGGCATTGGCGGCGGTAAAATAGCTTTGAAATTCCTTGCGAAAAATCGCCCAGATATTATTGATCATGCCTCTCCTCTTGCTGGTTACTTTCCCCGCTGCCGATTACTTCCAGAAAGATATCTTCTAGGGTTTTGCGGGTGCGACGCATTTCTAATAGGTTATAACCATTGTTGACAACTATTCTAGCAAGTTCTGCCCCTAGGTTTGTTCCCACTTGACCAACAATTTTAAGCAGGTTATCGCCGACTTTTGCTGCTTGCTCGACTTGCGGCAGTTGTTGAAGGATTTCTAGCAGGGAATCCCTATCACCCTCGATCTCAATTTCATAACTGGAACCGGCAGGGGTAGCGGTAGTAATATTATTGGCCACGATGCGACCCCGATTAATAATTGTCGCTCGATCGCAGGTAATACTCACTTCTGGCAAAATATGAGTGGAGAGAATAATTGTATGTTCTCCCGCTAAACTTTTAATCAGATTTCTCACCTCGATAATCTGTTTCGGATCCAATCCTACTGTCGGTTCATCTAAAATAATTACCGGTGGATCGTGTACGATCGCTTGGGCAATTCCCACACGCTGTTTATAACCCTTGGATAACTTGCGGATAATAACTTTTCTTTTTTCTAGTAACTGACATTTGCTTAAAACTAAATCTACCCGCGCTTTTCTATCCCCCGATGAGATGCCTTTAATCCGTGCGACAAAATCGAGAAAACTTTCCACGGTCATCTCCGGATACAAGGGGGGATTTTCGGGAAGATAACCAATGCGACGACGCACTTCTAAGGATTGTTGATGCACATCATATCCTGCTATCCTTGCTGTTCCTGTGGTGGCAGGAATATAACCGGATAAAATCCTCATGGTCGTGGTTTTTCCCGCTCCATTGGGTCCCAAAAAACCGAGAATTTCTCCTTTTTCTACGGTAAAATCTACGTCACTTATTGCCGTGGTAGAACCATAAATTTTACTCAGATGTTCGACTTCAATCATAAGCTTTATCAGTTATCAGTTATCAGTTATCAGTTACCAGATGTGAGTTTTCAGTCAATAGTGTTAAGTGACAAGTTCGGAGCTTTCTTTTCACTGATTACTGATTACTACTCACTGATAACTGATTTTTCCCAGACTATGATCGCGATTAATTTCTACCACTATATCCGCTTGTTTGAGCAGGGGTGGGAGAAATAATTGCGGATGTAAACTTTTCCAAAAATACTTGACAAATTCCTCGATTTCTGATGGGGTCATACCTCCTTTTGTTTCGGCCGCCTGTCGCCATTGTAAACTGTAACGGTAGTCAAGGGGATAAAGAATCAGTAAGCGATCGATTTTTGACCAGAGGGGTAGATATTCTCGCAATCTTTGATTATTATCCCTGGCGAATTGTCGGTCTTCCTCGCTATTAATCGGATCGGGGGCATGATCAAAGACTGTTTCTTCTACTGGATTCATGCCCACAAACCAACCCTCGAAAAAAAGAATATCGACTCCCTCCACTTGTTCCGCTGCAATTCTATCTCCTTGTCCTCGATGCAGGGACTTGTCAAAACGCGGGATTAAAATCGGACTTTCTTGCTGACAAACCTGTTCTAAAACTTTAATTCCTAATGCTATATCATGAGTACCCGGTGGACCACGCCAGCGCAATCTTTCATCCTTTTGACGCAATTTTATTCGCTCATTATAGGTCTTATAAATATCATCTAAAGAGAG
>NZ_JASJFG010000149.1:0-3800 GCF_030065375.1 Microcystis sp. M49636_WE2
GGAGTGATCAGGGGGAAATTCAGCTACTTTTTCCCTGAAAATTAGGTAATTGACCCCCTCAAAATCGGTAAAACCCCACACCCCACACCCTACACCCTACACCCTGCCCCTAGGAAAAACTTTTTCAGCAGACCCTACTTAAGCGGTTAAATCGATTAACTTTTGTTTTAAAGTTTCCAATCCTAGCCGACGAATAGCCGAGATAAAAACAGCTTGGGGATATTTTTCCTTAGCTATTTCCAAATCCTCGCTTTTTACCTGATCCAACTTATTAAACACCATTAACATTGGACCGGTTTGAATCGGCATCTCCGAGAGGATTTTTAATACCGAGGCAATCTGACTTTCCCAAGCTGGATGGGACAGATCCACCAGATGGAGTAATGCGTCTGCTTCCGTTACTTCCTCCAAAGTTGCCCGAAAAGCATCCACCAGCGAGGGGGGTAATTCGTGGATAAAACCCACCGTATCAGTTAGTAAGAGGGGGTGAGATGTTTGGGTAAGGGGATCGGTAATAGTTAAGCGTCGGGTAGTGGGATCAAGGGTAGCAAACAGTTGATCGGCGGTATAAACTTCGGCAGCGGTGAGAGCATTAATTAAAGTAGATTTTCCCGCATTGGTGTAACCGACGATCGCCACACTGGCTACCTCTTGTTTTTGCCGTTGTTTGCGTAAACGGGAACGATGAGCTTGCAGCTGATCCACCTCATCCTGGAGACGGGATAAACGACGTTGAATAGTTCGGCGTTCTGTTTCTAATTTTGTCTCCCCCGGTCCGCGAGTGCCAATTCCTCCCCCTAATCTCGACATGGCTAATCCGCGCCCGGTGAGACGGGGTAAAGTGTATTCTAATTGGGCTAATTCTACCTGTAGTTTACCCGCTTGGGATTGGGCCCGTTGGGCGAAAATGTCCAGGATCACCTCGGTGCGATCGACCACTCTCACCCCGATTTGGTTCTCTAGATTGCGAATTTGGGCGGGAGAAAGATCCCGATTGAATACAACTAAATTAGCCCCCGAAGTTTGCACCTGTAGGGCGATTTCTGCCACTTTTCCCGAACCGATCACTGTTTGAGGATGGGGATGATCCCGTTTTTGTCGGGTGACTTGCAAAACTTTGCCCCCGGCGGTATCAACTAAACGTTCTAATTCGCTTAAACCGTCCTCGAACTGGCGATCGCTCATATTGTCGGTCATTAAACCAACCAATAGCACCCGATCTTCGGCTGTATCAACGGTTATAGCGGTAAATTCGCGCTGAAACTCCGCCTCTAGTCCTTCCACTAACTCTAAAAAGTCCTGTTTGCTTAAATCCTCTAGATTTAAGGGCGGGGAGACAGACCAGTATATATTACTATTGACATTTGTTTGACTTTGTGGTATGAGATGCGCCAGATAGACCTGCTCCACATAACCAGTCGCCCCACCACCGCGACGGATCATGCCTGTGCCGGTTAGGGTTAAGATCACCAGTGCGTCTAATCTTTGCAGAGCCATGGCGGTTAAACTGGATTCTTTTGGCGGTTCCTGCTTGAGTTCCGTGGCGATACAACGAATTCCGCAAAGACGTTCGGAACCGTAGCGGGGTAGTTCCAAGAGGGAAAATTGGGTTTGTCGGGGGGTTCCCACTCCCACACGAATTACCTGGCCGCGACGGTTGATATAGGTGCAGAGGGGTTGATGAATATCGGTACTGATGGCCGCCAGTCTTTGGGCGAATTCTGGGGTGGTGAGAGTATCGATAGGCAAGCGTTCATGGTACAGCCTTTGTAGCTGTTTCATCTGACTGGCTTTTAGTCCCTGGGTATTGCCGAAGATGGTATCGATAGGCTTTCCTCGCAATTAGGATTTTATCTATATATTGTAGCGATTTTGACCATGGCTGCCCTTTTATTTGTCCTCTAGAAGCCAGCCCTAATTAGGGTAAAATTGGGCAGTATCAATGGTTATTTTCCATATTATGCTCGCTTCTACTCAGGAACTCCTCGAAACCGCTCGCAAAAATATCTATGCGATCGGAGCTTTTAATGTTTATAACCTAGAAGGGGTCAAAGCGGTGATTAGTGCCGCCGAGGATTGCCGTAGTCCCGCTATGTTGCAAATTCACCCCAGCGCTTTGCGTTATGGCAGTTCCACCCTCGTCGCTCTCTGTTTAGAGGCCGCTCGCTCGGCCAAGGTTCCTATCTCGGTCCATCTTGACCATAGCACTAAAGCCAGCGATATCTACGAGGCCCTAGAAGCGGGGATGACCTCAATTATGGCCGATGGCTCTCATCTTCCCTACCAAGATAATCTCGCTTTTACCAAAGAAATGACTCGTTTAGCTCACGAATACGGGGCTGTGGTGGAGGCAGAAATCGGCCGAATTAGCGGCACTGAGGACGGGTTAACTATTGCCGAAAAAGAGGCTAAAATGACAGATCCAGAGCAAGCAGTGCAATTTGTGCAGGCAACGGGAGTGGATTCTCTGGCCGTAACTATCGGTAATGTCCATGGCGAGTACAAAAGTCCGCCCCGTCTCGATTTCGATCGCCTGGCCCGGATTCGACAACTTCTGTCTATTCCCCTAGTTTTACACGGTGCTTCCGGTTTACCCCCAGAAATGATCGGGCGATCGATCCAGTTAGGAGTCTGCAAATTTAATGTTAATACAGAAGTGCGTCAAGCCTATATGCAGTCCCTGAAACGGGAAATTTGTGGGCCAGAGGATAAGGATTTATTAGAGATCGCAGGAGAGGCAATTTCCGCGATGAAATCGGTAATTATCGACAAATTAACCCTTTTTGGTGCTGTCAATAAGGCCCATCTCCACGAAACTCCCTACGCTCAAATGTTAGCGGGATTATCGGGGGTTAGGGACTAGGAATTATAAATTATGAATTATGAATTATGAATTGGGGAGAAGAGAGAAGGGAGAAGGGAGAATAAATAAAAATAATCTCCTGTCTCCTGAATACTGACTCCTGAAGTCTGACTCTCGACGACCGGCTCCTGACGGTTAAAATAACTGATCACTGAGATAAAATGCCGATGAAAAAATTAATTCTAGCCACGAGTAATCCGGGTAAATTGGCAGAGATAGGGGAATACTTAACTGATATCGACCTAGAATTGCAGTTAAAACCCGATGATTTAGAGATAGAGGAAACCGGGGCGACTTTTGCTGAAAATGCCTATTTAAAAGCTGCTCAAATTGCCCTAACTTTGGGAGAATGGTCGATCGCCGATGATTCGGGATTGGAAGTAACCGGGTTAGGAAATGCCCCGGGGATTTACTCGGCCCGCTATGGTAAAAATGATCGAGAAAGAATCGATCGCCTCGTCAGAGAATTAGGGGATAATCAGGATCGATCGGCCCGTTTTGTCTGTGTAATTGCGATCGCACGTCCCGATGGTGAGATTGCCTTGAGCGCCACAGGAATCTGCACGGGAGAAATTCTCACCAGTCCTAGGGGTAAAGGTGGTTTTGGTTACGATCCGATTTTTTATGTCCCCGAATACGCTTTAACCTTTGCGGAAATGTCTCCCGAATTAAAAAGAAAAATTAGCCACCGAGGACGAGCTTTTGAGCAATTGCTGCCCCATCTCAAGACTCTCGCGGGTACAAATTCATTAAGGCTCTGACTTGTTCAGCATGATAAGAGCTTCTTGTCAAGGGACTCGCAACAATTTGTAAAAATCCCAGAGATTCCCCATATTCGCGCCAAGCTTGGAACTGTTCGGGGGTGATAAATTCCTGTACACCGAGATGTTTTGGCGATGGTTGCAGATACTGCCCGATGGTGAGAATATCACAATCA
>NZ_JASJFG010000114.1:0-4717 GCF_030065375.1 Microcystis sp. M49636_WE2
CGGCCAAACTGAGATCGGGAGAAATTAAACTGGGGGAAATTGTCATCATATTTTATAAGCGAGTTCGAGTGCATTGCAAAAGCTATTGAGGCGATTCAGCAAAGCATTATAGTAAGAATAAGCATCATCCCGTTCCTCTTGGAGATAGGCATACAAGGTTAGCTCTGGCTCTGCAGCTAGGTGATTTTTAGGGATATCGAAACCGACTTCGGTTAGGCGCGTCGCTGCGATCGCAACTAGCAACGCCCCAATGGTATTAGACTCACCATTGTGAAGATCCCTCAGTCCGGGTAAGATGATCTCAGCCCCCGGCAACTCATTGAGATTCATGATTGTTTCTCCTCTGGTGGATATTGAAAACGTTCAATGAAGTTCTCGACTCTGCTTCTCAGCACATCAGGGTTAAGGGAGGGGAATCGAAAAAATCCCCATACCCCTATCTCCCCTATCCCCGTTGTTTCAAACCGGTTTCAATAGCGGCAATTACTGTTTCTATGACTTTAACGCGGGCGAAATACTTATCATTTGCCGCTACAATTGTCCAGGGGGCGACGGGGGTGCTAGTGCGGGCTACCATGTGATTAACTGCCACATGGTAGAGGGGCTGTTTTTCCCGATTGCGCCAATCTTCATCGGTGAGTTTATGTTGACGATAGGGGTTATTTTGGCGCTCGTTGAAGCGATTTAACTGTTCTTCGGGGCTAATATGTAACCAGAATTTGACTAAAACACAGCCTGAATGGGTTAATTGGGCCTCAAATTCGTTAATTTCTTGATATGCCCGTCGCCAATCCATATCTTTAGCGAATCCTTCCACTCTCTCCACTAAAATCCGTCCATACCAACTGCGATCGAATATACCGATAGTTTTGGCTGCGGGTAATTTGCGCCAGAAGCGCCAGAGATAATGATAGCGGTGTTCTTCCTCCGTCGGGGCAGCAAAGGCAATCACTTGATAACTGCGAGGATCGAGGGTATCGGTTAAGCGTTTGATCGCCCCTCCCTTGCCGGCGGCATCCCACCCCTCAAACAGGACTAAAACGGGAATATTTGCCTGAAAAATCTCTAATTGCAGTTTTCTTAATTCTACCTGTGCCTGACGCAAACGGATTTTATATTCTTCTTTTTCCAATTTGGCACTTAAGTCCACTCTCCCCAGATAATCGGGTTCCGTGGGCAGTAATTGGGCTTGGGGTGGTAGATTGACAGGAGGTTCGATCGGTAATTGGCGCTGATCCAAAGCTTGAGCGATCGTACCGACTAATTGGGAGAGAACTTTTACCCGGGCCCAACGTTGACAGTTGCCCTCCACCAATATCCAAGGGGCGGCCCCCGTGCTAGTGTAGGTAATCATTTCCTCAGCTAAACTGGCATACTCATCATAACGTTTGGCCTGTTGCCAATCTTCCGGACGCACGCGCCAAGATTCTAGTTCATTTTCGGCGTATTCTTTGATGCGTGACTTTAATTCCTTTTGACTGAGGTGAATCCAGAATTTAGCGATCGCAACCCGATCATCAAATAATTGTCGCTCAAAGGTGTTGATATCGCGCATGACTAGGGGAATCTGGGAGGAGGGCAATTTATTTAAGAGTCGATCCTCTAGTAGATGGGTGTACCAACTGTGATAAAAAATGCCGATACTGCCCTTTGCTGGCAGTTTTTGCCAAAATCGCCACAAAAACGGGTAACTTTCCTCTTGGGGGGAAGGGGTTAAAATTGGATGGACGGTAAAACCGCGCGGATCCATATAGTTAACCATTTTTTTGACTAAAGTTCCCTTCCCTGCCGCCGCCCAACCTTCCAAAACCACCACCACGGGTAATTTACACTCCCAACAGGACTTCTGTAGCGATCGCAGTTGTTGCATTAAATCTTTAATTTGTGATTGATAAGTTTCCTTGTCAAGGGAAAGAGATAGATCGAGAGGACTTAACATGATGGTCAAATAAAAGCAAAATTAGGGTATAAAGTTATAGACAAGTCAATTTCAAATAGGTATGATCGCGTGTCTCAAGTTAAACCTACCATTCTCGTTACTGGCGGTGCGGGTTATATTGGTTCCCATGCAGTTCTAGCGCTCAAAAATGCCGGTTATTCCGTCATCGTACTCGATAACTTATCCTACGGTCACGCCGAAATCATTAAGGATATATTAAAAGTTGAGTTAATTGTCGGTGATACTAGGGATCGATCGCTGCTGGATAATTTATTTGCTAGTCGTGATATTGCCGCCGTCATGCACTTTGCCGCTTTTATTGCCGTGGGGGAATCAGTCCAAGAACCGGCTATTTACTATCAAAATAATGTTAGTGGTAGTCTGACTCTTTTGCAAGCGATGATCGCCGCCGATGTGAAGAAATTTGTTTTTTCTTCCACCTGTGCTATTTATGGAATGCCGAAAGAAATTCCGATGACGGAAAATCACCCCCATCATCCCCTCAGTCCCTACGCTGCTAGTAAGGAAATGGTGGAACAAATTCTTCGGGATTTTGATTCGGCCTACGGTTTAAAATCGGTGGCTTTCCGTTATTTTAATGCTTCAGGAGCCGATCCCAGTGGTTTATTAGGGGAAGATCACCAACCGGAAACCCATTTAATTCCCCTGGCTTTATTAACTGCCCTGAAAAAACGGGATTCCCTGTCAATTTTCGGCACGGATTATGATACTCCCGATGGCACTGCTGTTCGCGATTATATCCATGTCAATGATTTGGCACAGGCTCACGTTTTAGGCTTAGAATATCTCTTAAATGGGGGCGAAAGTAATGTGTTTAATTTGGGCAATGGTAACGGTTTTTCTGTGCGTGAAGTGATTGAAACGGCGCGAGCGGTAACTGGTTTAGATATTCCCGTCATCGAAAGTCCCAGAAGGGCAGGTGATGCCCCGATTTTAATCGGCAGTAGTGATAAAGCTAAACAGGTTCTCGGTTGGCATCCCCAATATGCCGATCTCAAGGTAATAGTTGAACACGCCTGGAATTGGCATCAAAAAAGACACGCTTAACAGTAAAAAAACTGCTAGAGGCTGATAGTTTACCGCTATAAGCTTCTCTAGAATCATCTCAAATACAATGCTATGAATAACAAAATAATCTTAATATTTATGGGCTTGACTTTTTTAGCAAGTTGTGCTGATAGTAAACAGTTTCAATGTCAAAAAATCTATCGCATTGCCAACGAAGTGGCCCAAGAAACCAAATCTTTAACCAACGGTCAAGGGAGAGAAATTGACCAAAAAAGTTGGCTATTAGCCGCCGATAAAATCGAACAGGGTGCGGAAAATATGAAAAAATTAGCAGTGAAAGATCCAGAACTAGAGAAATATAAAATCGCTTTCGCTCAAGTTTACGAAGATTATGCCACTGCCACTCGTGAAATAATTCAAGTTATCGAAACTCGCAATAAAAACGGGGCAAAATTAGCACAGGAAAAGGTAAGAAAAGCCGGACAATTAGAAAAAGAAACTGGCGAAGCTTTTAACACCTATTGTCAAGCACAGTAAGGCAGTTATCAGTTATCAGTTAGAAGGTGTTGGGGTTTTTGGGTATTAGTTGAAATTTCCCCATCTCCCTATCACCCCATCACCTCACTTCTCTACTTTAGGGTTTAATTGCGTACAAAGTGCCAACATTTTTACTGCGAGGCATCCTAGAAAAGATGATAAAACCGAAGTCTTGCAGATGTTTGACTAAAGCATCGGGACCCTTGTTATGCCATTCCATCATGATAATTTTGATCTGTCCTAATTGACCAGTTGCCGCTAAAGAATCGAGGATTTCGTATTCGGAACCTTCACAATCAATCTTGGCAACTATATCGATATCGGGATAGTCAGAGGTAATACCCTTAAACACATCGGTGAAAGGTTTAAGAATTAAATCAGCTGTAGCTGTTTGTTTCGAGGCAAAAGGTTTTAATTGGTTGTCAATACCAGAAATACCAACACTACCTTTAACATTGTAATCGTATTCTACTTGAATAATTTCGTCCCGAGCGCCGACTCCATAATCAAAAGCTTTAATCTTCTCCCCTAGATTAGGATTGAGGGCAAAATTTCTTAAAGCTTGGTCGTAGGTAGCCTTAAAAGGTTCGTAACTATAGACAGCTTTTACATTAGCTCGATTGGCAAAAAAGAGACTAGCAAAACCCGTATTCATACCAATATCAATCGCTACACAGGGCTTATCATAGAGGAAATTATATACACCTAAAAGGAAAATTTCATGGGCGATATCTAAATCCTGTCCCGTCTCGATAATTAACTTAACTCCATCGATCTCGATAATTAATTCCTGTTGCTCATCGATATAAAATTTACAATTGGCTAGAGATTTTAAGGCGTTAGCTTTGTTAAAAACTTTACTACCCAAAAGAAAATCCTGCTTATTTTTGCTTAAACTGACCCCTAAAGGTTTATAAAAAAGTTGACCAGATTTAGCATCATATTCCACATAATTAGGACTAATATTATGCTCTGCCAATTGACTAGACCAATATTGATCGGCAATATGGGGATAAGTCTTAAATTGCCGATAGCGTTTATGGGCATCTAACAGTTTTTGATAAAGCATTACTTGTCTAGCCTCGATTTTTTAGGATGGATGAAGGTAATTTTATGGACAAGTCTGACAAAGTTTGATAGGCTTGTCAAGAAAATCCCTCGTCTCTGAGCATCAGAAGTCAGGAAACCCATCTCAAACAAGGTAACACAGAC
>NZ_JASJFG010000347.1:0-4106 GCF_030065375.1 Microcystis sp. M49636_WE2
AACCCCAAATTGGCCAGCAATATTCCTGCCCAACTTGTCGATCGCCGATGGAGGATATTCGTTCAGGTCGAGAGTTAAAAATTGACCACATTGAATATTCTTTAGATTCTTAAACAAAGTTGGGCGATCGCTTCTACAAGTTCGATGATCAATTATTCATTCTCAACTAAAATGCACCAAACTTTTGACGCAGCCCTAGAAATTAATCTACTTCATGCCAATCAAGCAGGAGCCGATCACAACCGGGAACATTTTGACGAGTGGGGCATTACCTGTTTAAACCTGATGAGTAGTCCAGGTGCGGGTAAAACTGTGTTATTGGAAAAAACCCTCGCAGCCTTAAAAGATCAATTAAAAATGGCTGTTATTGAAGGTGATATGACTACAGAACTAGATGCAGAGCGCCTGAGACAATATGGAGTTCCCGTGATTGCCATTAATACTGGTCGCTCCTGTCACTTAGATTCCAAAATGGTAGCCGGGGGAATTCATCGTTTCAAAGAAGATTATAACCCCAAAGAGTTTGATTTATTGTTGGTGGAAAATGTGGGAAATTTAGTTTGTCCCGCCGAATTTGAGGTAGGGGAACACGCTAAAGTTGCTCTATTAAGTATTACTGAAGGAGAAGATAAACCCCTTAAATATCCAATTATGTTTCAAGAAGCGGATTGTCTGATTATTACCAAATTAGATCTGGCTCCTTATTTAGAGATTGATTTAAAACGTTTAGAGGCAAATGTTCGTTCTATGAATCCCGATGTAAAGATTATTGCTCTTTCTGCTCAAACAGGAGAAGGTTTAGAAGACTGGTTAAATTGGCTAAAAAGCCAAGTCAATAGACCGAGTTTTTTGAATTGTTAATCAGTAACAGTTTTTGAGATTTATTTCTGTTTTACTAGCTGTCATCTCTAAAGGCTATTACCTATGAAACGGCGCAATTTTTTCTCCTTACTTCTCGTTTTTTTTAGTAGCTTACTGCTGACCATTAGTTGTAATCAAGCTCCTCAGCAAACCCCCAATGCAAGTAGTTCTCTGAGTAATACTGCCCCCATTGTCATTGGTTATAGTAATTGGGCCGGTTGGTGGCCCTGGGCGATCGCTGAAGAGGAGGGATTATTTGCTAAAAATGGGGCTAATGTTCAAATGAAATGGTTTGATGGTTATCTTGAATCCTTGCAAGCTTTAGCTGCCGGACAATTAGATGGAAATAGCCAAACTCTCAACGATACAATCGCTTTTGCGGGAGATGCAGTGAATGGTCAGGTTGCTGTTTTAGTTAATGATAACTCGTCAGGAAATGACAAAGTTATTGTCACAGAAGAGATTAAAACGATTCAAGATTTAAAAGGCAAAAAAGTTGCTGTTGAAGAAGGCGTTGTTGGTGACTTTCTCCTCAGTTTAGCCCTAGAAAAAGAGGGAATGAGTCGTAAAGATGTGCAAATTGTCCCCATGGAAACAGGGGCTGCCGCCGCCGCTTTTGCATCGGGAAAAGTCGATGCAGTGGCCGCTTTTCCACCCTTTTGGTCAACGGCCCTTAAACGAAAAGGTTCTAAAGAATTAATTAGTTCTAAAGCTTTTCCAGGTGCTATTCCTGATTTGTTAGTTGTCAGTGCCAAATTAATAAAAGAAAAACCAGAACAGGTTCAGGCTCTTGTCAAAACCTGGTTTGATG
This sequence comes from Microcystis sp. M49636_WE2, assembly GCF_030065375.1. Lineage (NCBI taxonomy): Bacteria > Bacillati > Cyanobacteriota > Cyanophyceae > Chroococcales > Microcystaceae > Microcystis > Microcystis sp. M49636_WE2. Next base: position 1,673 of record NZ_JASJFG010000347.1, read on the forward strand.
TTCGAGAGTTTATGGCTAAAAATCCCCAAAAAGCCGATGAGATTATGGCCAAGCGTGCGGGCATTAGCACAGAAGAATTGGCCTTATATAAAGAGGGAACGAAGTTTTTCACCTTAGAAGAAAACCTAGAAGCCTTTAGTCCGGGGAAAACCATGAAAAATATGCCCTTTGCCGCTCAAAAAATGGCTGATTTTATGAGGGAAGTTGGCTTTATTAAAAAAGTCCCCGATCTAACAACCATTTTAGATGCCCAATTTGTCAAGGCGTTGGCAAATCAAGACAAAAAATCCTAATTAGTCCCTTAATCATTGACTTCAAGAATTGTTTGATAACTGGGTGATATTGGCTATCAAAATTATTCTTTTCTTTGGCAAATCCCATGACCACAACACATAAAACGCTTCCTCAAAGCACTTTTTGGCGGATTACCGAGGATATTCCCGAATCCCTCAAATGGACTTTAATGGTTTCCTCTATTATTGTCCCGCTTATTTTCTGGTTACTAATCTCTAGTTTTGCGGGCATTGAATCCGTATTTTTGCCTTCTCCTTTAGCCGTTATTCAGGCCTTAGGAAAATTAGCAGAACAGGGCTTTTTAATTCAAGATACTATTACCAGTTTTTTACGAGTAGTTGGGGGCTTTTTTTTAGGAGGATTGTTTGCTATTCCCCTAGGGATTTTAATGGGAACTTTTCCGAGTATTCGTAGTTTAATGGAACCGATCATTGGCGTTGTACGTTATATGCCCGCTCCTGCTTTTATTCCTCTATTGGTTATTTATTTGGGTATTGGAGAAACGTCAAAAATTATGCTGATTTTTATCGGGACAATTTTCTTTAATACCCTGATGATTATGGATGCAGTTAAGTTCATTCCCCGTGAATTTATCGAAGTAACTTATACCCTTGGAGGAACGCGAAAACAGGTTTTATTTAAAGTGATTACTCCCTATATTATTCCTAATATTATTGATACTTTTCGGGTTAATATGGCAGCCGCCTGGAATTTGGTAGTAGTGGCGGAATTAGTGGCGGCGGATAATGGATTAGGCAAACGCATTTTATTAGCCCAGAAATTTCTGAGAACCGATGAAATTTTTGCCTGTTTAATTGTCCTGGGAATTATTGGCTTTGCCCTAGATTTAAGTTTTCGTTTGTTTTTGCATTGGACTTGTAAATGGTCAATTACTCGTTAACTTAAAAACTCAATAACAGAGTTTATTCTGTCACCAGTAAAGTTATTTTAATGATAAGAGAAGAACCTTAATGCACTTAGAAATTACTCAAATCAATAAAATTTTCACCACTAAACGAGGTGCTGTGGTCGCTCTGAAAGATATTAATTTACACGTTGAAAGTGCTGAATTTGTCTGTGCGGTCGGGGCCTCTGGTTCGGGAAAATCGACTTTGTTGCGAATGATTGCGGGTTTAGAATTGCCCACTTCCGGCAAAATTACCGTTGATGGTGTTGAAGTGACAGGGCCAGGAGCCGATCGCGGCATGGTTTTTCAAAATTATACACTCTATCCCTGGATGACGATCCAAAAAAATGTTGAATTTGGCTTAAAACTACAGGGATTATCGACAAAAGAATGCTGGGAAGTGGCCTGTTATTATCTGGATATTGTCGGTTTAATCCAATTCGCTAATGCTTACCCCAGAGAACTATCGGGTGGGATGAAACAACGGGTTGCGATCGCCCGCTCTCTTGCCTGTCATCCCAAAGTCTTATTAATGGACGAACCCTTTGCAGCTTTAGATGTACAAACCAAAGAAAGAATGCACGAATATTTAATTGAAATTTGGCAAAAAATCAGGTGTAGTATTTTAATGATTACCCATGATGTGGATGAAGCGGTTTTTTTGGCTCAACGTATTTATGTTTTGAGTGCTAGGCCCGGGACTATACAACGGGAATTAACAATTAATTTACCCGTAGATCGTAATTATAAAATTAAACGACAAGCTCAGTTTTATGACTATACGGATCAAATTTACGGCCTGCTACGGGGTGAGAAATGCTAGAAAAAACTAGGGATGATCAAGAGTAGTCCCGGGTTGAAAACGAGTTAGAGCAGCAAAAATCATCCTTTAGAGATACTTTCGGTTATCTAGCATCGCCAAACAGCGATCGCTCGTTGCTGCCGCAAACCCTAGATAAGTGATAGAACAGTTGTTCAACCATTAAGATTTTGTGATAATCCCGGGTAAGTGTGATCTAAAGTACAGCTTTTTTTGGGAAAGTTTCCCCGGGGGTGCTGCCTTGGGGCGCAAATATGATAGAATGCTGGTAGATTGATACAAAACTTTACTTCAAGGTGAATCTATGCCGTTTACGATCGAATCAGCGCGGAGCATTTTCCCCAACACGCTATCAGCGGATGTGGTTCCTGCCACGATTGCGCGTTTCAATCAGCTGAATACCGAAGATCAAC
>NZ_JASJFG010000625.1:0-1938 GCF_030065375.1 Microcystis sp. M49636_WE2
ACCAAGATAACCAAACTCGCGGAATAATTGCCTCTCGATCGCTCATTTCTCGCCTTAAAATTTGCCAAACCTGCTGAAACCATTGTCGCACTTCACCGCTAGAATTACCCCGATAACGACATAAAAGACCATCTCCTAAAGTGCTAGTAACTCCCATCTCTCCTTCTAGGGAAAAATCTCTCACTTTCTCAATTAAATTTCTGCCTACCGGTTGACCGATATAAACTAAAGTACCGATCAGGGCGCTATCATTTAAACCAGAAAATCCCTCGATCATTTTACCACCCAACAGGAAGGAGCGATCGAGCCATAAAGGTTGTCCAGATCGCCAAATTTCCCAATTAGAATGCCATTCTCCCGCTAAAAATTTCTCCCCTCTCGCACTGCGACCAAAACGGGTAATTTCCCATCCCAACCAACTGCTATTTTCCCCTAAATCCACTCGTAAATGTTGGCGAAATGCCGCCCCATTAAAGATAATTGTTTCTTGGGGTAGCCATTCTAAACCGGCATTGTCATCGATTTTAATCTCGATTAATTGTTGAGCTATCTGACCGTTACTCTGGTAAACTTTTCCAGCAGAAGCAGTGGTAATCAGGGCATTAGTAGCGGCTTGGAGATGAATTTTTTGTTGCAGAACATCACCGCCAACTATTCCCCCCGCCGTGTGTAAAATCACCGTATGACAAAGGTTTTTTCCTTCGGGATAAAAAGGTCTTTGTACTTTTAAAGGGGCGGTAGCATAGACGTGATTAATCTCGGTTGCGAGATTTTTTTGCTTGTAAATTAGTTCTAGGTTTCCCTGCCACATTATTGCTCCTCGGTCATGGTTTCTAAAAATTGCCGATAATTTTCGGGACTGAGATTAATTTTAACTTCTATTTGCTGTTCTTTATCCCTGATCAGTAAAATATATTCACTTTCCGCTTTTTTGCCGACCAGGAGAGGATTTTTTAGCTCGAATTTTTGATAAACCAGATGGGGTTTTGTCACCCGAATAACTAAACTAGGTTGGGATTGGGGATAAATGTATAATCGCTCCTGTTCCCGATCTAAAATTAATTGTTTAGGTGTCATGCTTCTTTCGTCAGCAAAAGTAGATTTATGCCAATAGAGGGTAATCCCCCGAATTTGGGGCATTTGAATGCTAAATTTTTCATCAAAACCTTGCTGCTCCCAATTAATATCTTCCAGAGAGCCAGTATCGGTAATTAAACGCTGTTGCCAGAAGACTTCCTTAAGATTTAAATCTTGCCACCATTGGCTAATAATTTGGAAATTATCCAGACTATCGGGGTGGGGATTGGCACTTTGCCAGAGGAGAGGAGTAAGCATTTTGGGGGAATTTTTGCGCTGGGAAAATCAGGTTAATAGTCTTCGCTGGAGTTAAGGGATCATTAATCTCAATTATCATCGATTCTCGAGCTGCCGATCGGGCCATGGTATTAACTCTCGATCGCATTTTTATTTTATCCTAATTATCGAGGGAAAAACTGCTAAAAGTAGTCTTCACCATTTGCTTTTTCCTGTTGTGATCGCTGCTAACTTGACACTATTCTAAACCCCAAAAAAGAGAGATTTTATGGTAAAATAGTCGTACAAATGGGCATATTCTGCACATCAAAAGGGTAAAAACCCGACTTTTAGCGAATTTAATCACAAAAACGCTTTTTTTGCCTTGTTATTGGAGTTAACCCCCCTATGACCGCCGCCCAGGATCATGTCGTCCCCACAGACTTAAGCAATGAAATGTCCCGTTCCTACCTAGAATACGCCATGAGCGTCATCGTTGGGCGAGCCTTGCCCGACGCTAGGGACGGACTGAAACCCGTACACCGGCGCATTCTTTATGCGATGTACGAACTAGGATTAACCCCCGATCGCCCCTTCCGGAAATGCGCTAGAGTCGTCGGGGAAGTATTAGGAAAATACCACCCC
>NZ_JASJFG010000437.1:0-4890 GCF_030065375.1 Microcystis sp. M49636_WE2
GAACATTCCCGCCACCGCAGCCCTGTTAATTTTTGCGTTAATCTTCTCTGTGGTTTGATTGCTTACTGTCACCAGCCGAAAAAACCCTCCTTGAAGATGGAATGGGCTTTACCCCCCGCTGCTTAACCCGAACTGGGGTTTTCTAGCGGGTTCGAGCGGCTCAGAAACTTTCATAGAAATCTTTGGTGGCGGGGATAAACTGGGGGGAAGGCTCGCGATGTCCGAGCGCCAGGGGAAAGTGGGGAACACTACACGCTCGCTAAATATCTAGCCATAGCGCGAACGCTCGGATACTCCCAGGAGAGACTCGGTTCTAGTTCGTAGCCCAACCAATCTGCCAGATCTGCGGTCATACTAACGGCGGCGGTAGAATCTAGCGCGTAACTATCGAAGGACGCTTCGAGATCAATATCGTCTTCTGCCACTTCCAGAAAATCGATTAGATAGGCGATGAGCCATTCTTGGATTTCCCGCTCGGTTTTTCCCGTTGCGGGGAGCGTAGATAGATTCGGTTGTTCAAGCATGGTTTTAAACCTCCTGTACCGTGGATTTTTTCGCCTCGATCGCCTCCGAGGACGGGGCTTTCACCCCCCAGATCACACCGCCGCTCTCTAGAGCCCGGATCACCCAATACCCGAAGTCCCATTGCCACCACTCCAGACCGAATTTAGCCGAGTTTGGGAAAGCGTGATGATTGTTATGCCATCCTTCTCCTAGGGTCAGAACTCCGACCAGCATCTGGTTAGTGCTTTTTTCCCTTGTCTGAAAGGGACGACTCCCGTAGACATGGGTGATGGAATTGATCGCGTAACCCCCGTTCATCGATAGGAAGAGTCGGGTGATCCCTCCCCACCAGAATCCTGACAGCAATCCCCACCAAGTACCGGTCACGATCCCGCCGATCAATGCGGGGATCACCCATCCCAAGATCAACCAAGTCATATAGCGGTGATTGAGTTTCACGATTGCGGGATCTTTCAATAGGTCTTTCGCAAATACGGAAGCGTTGGTGATCTCCTTGTCGAAGAGCCAGCCGAGATGGGCGTGCCAGAGACCAGGTAGGGTCTTCAAAGCCCGCTCTCCTTGAAAGTGCGGCGAATGGGGATCACCCGGTTGATCGCTGTACTGGTGATGTCGTCGGTGATTGGCGACCCAGTAGATTGGCGGCCCCTGACCAGCCATGGCGCCGAGAACGGTAAGGCTCGCCGCTACGGCGGGATGGGCTTCAAAAGCCTTGTGGGCTAGATAGCGGTGATAGCCGACGGTAATTCCAGTCATGGTCAGAATATACATTCCTACCAGCAGACCGATATCGAGAGCGCTCACCTCCCCGCGCCAGACTAGAAAGAGAGAGCCCAGACATCCCCCGACAGCGAGGAGATTGAATAGCAGTACTCTAGTGCGCTGAATTGAGACTAAACGGGGGTTATTCAGGGTGATTCTCGGCGATTTCCCCGAGAGCGGCGGGGGATTTTCTGGCAGTTTTTCGACGGCTTCTGTCATATTCCGCTCCTGTTTACATTCAAGTTTTCTAATAGCAAATCTGCTGTTTACACTGTTATTAGACCTCTAATCCCGCCAGGGATTCGGGAGAAGGGCTCGAAGTTTCTTTCTCCTGTCCGATCTCCTCTAGGGTTCCCGAGAGAAACTGTTTCCGGCAGGCGTGACGTTGGATTTTACCGCTCGAAGTTTTGGGAATACTTCCAGTTTTAATCAACACCACTTTATGTACCTGTAAATCATGATGCCTGGCGACCGCCTCCCGTATCTGCCGGATCACCGCTTGGCGATCAAGACCCCGGAGATAACTACGCTCCACTTCCTGAACCACCACTAGCCGTTCCCGATCGTCTTCCCCGGTCACGGCGAAGGCGGCCCCCAATCCTGGCCGCAGGGCGGGATGACTTTGTTCGACGGTGAGTTCGATATCTTGGGGATAGTAATTGCGACCCATGAGGATAATGACATCCTTGATCCGTCCCGTGACGAATAGTTCGTTATCCTCAAGAAAACCTAGGTCGCCGGTCCGGAGGAAAGGCCCCTCGCCAGTGTCCGCTAAGTAGGCTTGAAAGGTTTGTTCCGTTTGGGAAGGACGCTGCCAGTAGCCCTGAGCCACCGATCCCCCACCTACCCAGATCTCGCCCACCCGCCCCGATGGACAACGGGTTAGGGTGGTTGGATCGACGATGGCGATCTCTGTCTCTAGCCAGGCTTGTCCGCAACCCACCAAATCTAGCCCCTCGCTGGGGTTCGGAACGATCCGACCTTCCTGTAGGTCTTCTGGTCGCACCCGCACATAGACTGGAGGAGCGGGGAGCCGACCGCCGGATACCATGAGCGTGGACTCGGCGAGACCATAACAGGGATAGAAGAAATGCGGGCGGAATCCACTGACTGCAAATTTAGCGGTAAACCGTTCTAGGGTGGTGCGTCGTACTGGCTCGGAACCGTTATAAGCACTGAGCCAACTGCTCAGATCCAGTGATTCCGCCTCCGGTGTGGAGAGCTTGCGGGTACAGAGATCGTAGGCCGAGTTCGCGCCGCCGGAATGGGTGGCTCGATAGCGATCAATCGCCCGTAACCAGCGCATCGGTCGCATGAGAAAGTGCACCGGGGGAATAATCACCGCAGGAAATCCCGTGTAGACCGGTTGCAGGACTCCATCGATCAGGCCCATATCGTGAAAACTGGGTAACCAAGTCACCGAGACACTTTCTGGGGTCAGTTCAAAGGATCGCCGGATCGACTCCGAGTTGTGTACGATGTTGCCGTGACTCACCATGACCCCCTTGGGCGTTCCCGTCGAACCAGAAGTATACTGGAGAAAGGCTAGATCCTGACTGGCGATGGCGACCTCTCCCCAGTCCTCGGCTCCCCGTTCGTCGAGGATCTCGGTGGCTAGACAACTCACTTCACTCAAGGCTGGAGTCTGCGCTAACCACTGTTTGATCGTCGGTTGTAGGGATGCCGTAGTCAGGATGACGGTAGCCTGCGCGTCGGAGGTAATCGAGAGGAGTCGGTTCATCGAGCGATTAGCCCGGGGAGGATAGGCGGGAACCGCAATCACTCCAGCGTACAGGCATCCGAAAAAGGCGGCGATAAATTCTAGTCCCGCAGGGTAAAGCAGCAGGGCCCGTTCGCCACGGACGGTTCTTTTCTGAAGTTCACCAGCGATCACCCGCGCCTGTCGATCTAAACTCTCATAGGTCAGATGGCTCGACTCGGTTTCTCCATCGGCCAGAAAAGTATACACTCGCTCTCGGGGTCGTTTTTCCGCTCGTTCGCGGAGAATATGTATGATAGTTAAAGAATCATGAATCATCATCGCTTCTTTTGTGGGATGTTTAAAACCTCGACCGAAACTAACTTTTGCATACGATGCACAGTTAGCATTCATACCTTGATTCGGCAACGCCTGATTATTTTGTCCGCGACTTTACAGGCATCATCTCATATTGTCAATAAGCATTTATGCTTAATAATAAACGAAATGTGCAACTCAGAACTACAGAATCAGAGTTCTAGACGTTAATCTGATTGTGCTGATTTCTGAAAGCCTTGTACTCTCGGTTCGGGAATCACTATAGGTAGTGTTTCAATGACTGATCAAACCTACCCGTAGTGGTATTAGTTCAACTTATGCCACTACAGGCAGTGGATAGCTTAATCCAAAAACACTATATGTGGAAAATGAGCGCACCGTCAGTTGTAAATCAAGATTAAAAAATTAGTTGCACATGGAGTTAATGAGGTAAATAAAGAAGTTAAAAAAGAGAACCATTCGGATAGGCACAGCGATGACGGAGGACTTGCGGTACATTGCCAGAATTCCAACTTGCACCAGTAATTTTAAGACAAAAACCAATTTGTTTCACTTGAGATTCAACAGAGCCAGAACCAGATGCTCCCATCCTACAGGAACTAATGAGAGGGATCATCTCACCCAAGAAATAAGTATTTATACTTATAATTTGCTGAATAAGTTCCCAGAGCGAATCCAGAAGCCACACAGTTGGTAAAATTGTAGTTTAGTCGCTTAGTTTCTGAATTTTATCTGGCGATCAAAGAGCGGAAGTGCAAGGGTTTTGAGTCCCTCGGCTCGATTTCTCAACCTTTGTTTCTGACACTTTTCTGGAAAAAAAGCCCAAAACCCTTTTCCAGCAGGGTTTCCACTGATATTCAGCCAGCCCTACCTACATCCAATTATCAGTTATGGGTAGTTGTGGTTTTCTCTCTACCATTCCCACCCTAGCTTTACGCCCTACCCTATCAGGGATTTAGGCTATTCTTGGACTAGAAACAAATCGCACCCGCAAACGCGAGATGCTTACACGCGGTTGTTCATACATTTGTATTAATTGAAAACCGATAATTTCTCGGCAGTGGATATTTCTGTAATATTGCTCAAGGGGTGACAGAACAGTTAAAAAGCTTGCTTTATAAGGCTCATAGCCGTTAACCCTTTGGAGAAATAAGGGTTTTTCTGGGGTTTGAGGCGGATCAAAGAAAAGGCAAGTTCCGAGAAAGTATCCATCGACTCAACCCAAAAAGTACCATAAGTACCTATCCAAAAATCACTATGTCTTTCAGCAGAACGACTAGATTCTTTGAGGCGACAAATATAAACACGGTGGGGTAAAATATTGAGTTCTTGACCCCGTATCGTATTTAAAGAATAGGCGATAGCAATCAATAAAACAAGAGCTAAAAAGCGAGGTTCACTAACTTTAGTCTTCTCGATATTATAACCTCCCGTTTTACAATCTTTGAACATAGCTTCAATGCCAAAACGAGATTCATATAACTTTAAAGTCTTCTCTAAAGAGTCAAGATTAGTAAGAAGATACCAGGGAGCTTCGGCTTGTTTACTACGATAGCGTCTCTGACCGC
>NZ_JASJFG010000278.1:0-5286 GCF_030065375.1 Microcystis sp. M49636_WE2
AATACCCGCAGATATTCAAGAGATAAGTTGGGCAAAAAGTGCCAGTTTTACTGATGCCAGTATTCGTCAGAGATTTTATATTAATTATCTCTGTCAACAAGTTATTTTTAACTATCTACAGTCAGGGATGCCTGGGGTTAGCTTAGTAGAAAATCAAGAGGATTTCTGGCAACTAGGAGTTAATGGTTTTACCGTTAAATTAGACGAAAAGTCAGTAATAGTTATTGCCAGCGAAACTCTGGATCTAGAAGCGATCGAAATTCCTAAAGAATGGGTAGATATTCCTCAATTAATTGGTGATTATTATCTAGCGGTACAGGTAAACACTGCCGAAAGTTATCTAAGAATTTGGGGTTATACTACCCATAAAGATATTAAGGAAAAAGGACAATATATTAAGCGTAATCTTAACTACTCTCTACCGAGAAATCAACTGCAATCAGGAGCAGATTCTTTAGATTTATGGGGAGAGTGTCAATTACAAGCAGTTAAGATTGAACGGGAAAAGATGGAGGAAAAACTATCTTTAGATAGATTGACAACCTTACTAGACATCTTAGCTAATCCTCAGTTAATCTTTCCCAGAAAAGCCGTTACTTTTCAAGAATGGGCAGCAGTTATCGTCAATAGTAACTGGAGAAAAATTTTAATGACCCGTCGGCAAAAATCCCCCGTCAAGTTAACCAATTGGTTTACTGATAATTTCCCCATTGATTGGCAAAGTGTCCTCGATTTTAGCTCACTGTCACTGGTTCCAGCATTCAAAAATACAGAAATTAAACGCATCAAAGATTTAGGAGTAGAATTACTGGGAAATCCCCTCGCTTTGATGATTACTATCGCTAAAATTGAAGAAGTATTTAGCCTGCAAGCGACTGTTTACCCCACGGGAGAAACAAGCACTTTACCCCCCCATTTAAAATTAACTATTCTCACCGAAACTGGTCAGGTTTTTCGAGAAGTAATTGCCACAGATAACGATGAATTTATTCGTTATCGATTTGATGCTGAATTGGGGGATAAATTCTTCATTGAAGTGGCCTTAGAATCGGCAAGAGTCACCGAATATTTACAAGTATAAGCGAGGAAAAACTTAATGATTAAACTCTTAACTCTCGAACTAGATGGCACATTTGATCGGGGATTTAAAGTAAAATTAGAAATTCGTCCCGATCTTAATTCTCGTCCCCAAACTGTGATCAAAGCAAGGCTACCAGCTAATTTAGAGTTATTAACTCTTTACCGTCAATGGCAACGTCACTATAGTGAATTAGAGGGATTTTTTAAAGTCTTAAAAGATAGCAATCCCCAACAAATTACCAATAGTTCTCAGCAGAATTTAGTTTTTAAAAACTGCCAAGAAAAAGCCAAATTATTTGAGGATAACTTAAACAGATGGTTGAATAATAGCCCAGAATTTGAACCGATCAAAACCGCAATTCTGCGCTCTGGCAATAACTTTCGTATCTGGTTACAAACCGATAATATTTGGCTGCAAAGATTCCCCTGGGAAAAATGGGAAATTCTCCAAAATACTGGCGCAGATATAGCCATTATTGTCTCAGAATACGATACCTTAACCAGACAATTAAGAAATCATGAAAAAATTCGGATTTTAGCCATTTTAGGCTATGCCACCGACTTAAGATTTCTCGAAGAAGATCGCAAAACCTTAGACGATATTGCGGGAAAAGCAGGAGCCGAAATTATCTGGGAAAAAGCCCCTCACCCGCAAAAATTAAATCAGTTATTGCGTCAAGAAACTTGGAATATTCTCTTTTTTAGCGGTCATAGTGCCAGTACAGAAGATGGCCAAGATTGCGAAATTCAACTAACAGAAACTCATAAATTAAAGATAGCTGATTTTAGCTTTTCCCTGGGAGAAGCTACTAAAAACGGGTTAAAGTTAGCGATATTTAACTCCTGTGATGGTATCGGTTTAGCACAACAACTATCACGGGAAAAAGGGATGGCATTACCCCATCTAATCTTTATGCGCGAGAAATTACCCGATCCTGTTTCTCCCAAATTTCTGCAATACTTTTTAACCGCTTTTACCAATAATAAATCTCTCTATAGCGCCGTACATGAAGCCCAAAAAAATCTCCACGATGACTGGGAAAAAGACTATCCCTGTGCCAGTTGGCTGCCCGTAGTTTGCCCCAATCCCACCGAAGAACCCCCCACTTGGCATAGTTTCAGTAACTCCCCTCAAAAACAACAAAATTGGCGACGATTTGCTCTAACTTTCGGTTTAGGTTTAGCCGTAACGATGACAGTCTTGGCAATAAGAGAAACAGGAATTTTAGAACCCTTAGAATTAAATATTTATGATCGCCTGATGCAACTAAAACCCAAAGATAAACCCGATGACAGATTATTAATTATTACCATTGATCGCCAAGATTGGGAATATCAAGATCGCATGGGTATGAAAAGACCAACAATACCCGGAAGCGATCAAAAACGTTCCCTCGCAGGAGAAGCATTATCGCAGCTTTTAAATAAATTACTGCCCTACGAACCGCAAATTATCGCCTTAGATATCCTCCGTCCCATCGCTGCCAGTCAAGATTATCCACCCCTAGCCAAACAATTACAAAATACTCCTAATTTTATCTCGATTTGTAAGTTCAATAATTACCCACAACCAGACGGATTTCCCCCACCCCCGGAACTGCCAAAAAATCAGAGTGGTTTTAGTAACATAGTCCCAGACGAAACCATTGCCGGAGTTCCCCGAATTCGTCGTTTTTTATATCAGGCAAAACTCGATCGCACCTCTCCCTGTCTTCCCCCGGATTCTTTGGCCAAAGTTGACTCAATGTCCTGTAATTTTAAAGATTATGCTCCTAGTTTTAGTCTCCTAATTGCCAAACGATATCTAGAATCCCAGAATCAAGATTTTGACTGCAATAAACTGGAGCGGGGAATTCTAGAAATTAATATCGGGGATACTCATCTCGGTGACTGGCTACAATCCAACCGCGGCCCCTACAGAACCAGTCAATCCGATACCCGATCCGGCCGTCAAGTTATGCTCGCTTACCGTCGAATCGCCGATAATGGCATCGATGCAATCATAAAAATTGCCCCGAAAAAATCTCTCCGACAGGTTTTAGATCCGCGTTTTAATTCCGAATCAGTCCGGGAAAAAATTGTCCTGATTGGAGTAACAGAACCCGGGATTGATGATTTTTTAACCCCCTTTAGTCGCAACCCATCGGAAGCAATTCCGGGGGTTTATTTGCACGCGCACGCAGTCAGTCAAATTCTCGATACAATGACAGGAAAACGTACCTCGATCGCTTTCTGGAATCCCCTACAGGAGGCTTTCTGGGTGTTGGGTTGGTCCCTGGTGGGGGGATTATTAACGTGGCGTTTTCTTCGGGTAAAAACGGTACTTTTGACAGTGGCGATCGCTGTGATTTCCCTTACTGGTATCGGTTGGCTTCTCTTTAGTTATTTCGGTCTCTGGGTTCCGATTATTCCCCCAGCGATCGCACTTCTCACCACCTCCGGTATCTTCTTTTTTCTTCGTTCTTACTACTTAAAATAGCAAGGTAAGGCTTGCTGAAAAAGTACGGGCGAAGCATTCGGATAGAAAATCTCCGGTTTCACCGATAGGTTATTGCCCGAATGCTTCGCCCCTACAGGATCCGGGCCGATGAAGACGCAAGGTTTTGAAGCACGATTCTCTCAAAATCTTGCACCTGTTTCACGAGAAAAACGACAAAACTCTTACCTTGCCTACATTTCACATTTATTCAGCAAACCCTAGGTAACAACAATGATCAAACCTTCGATCGCCCTCATCCTTCTTTTCTCCCTACTGCCTCAACCCGGGTTAACCCTTGTCACCCCGGCTGCCGGAAATATTTCTAATCATCCCATTCTGACGGCACAGGGCGATCGGGAGCTTACCGAGGAGCAATTCCTACAACGAGTCACCGTTCGGATTACTAGCGAGACAAATCGGGGATCGGGGACGATTATTGCTAAAAAAGGCGATAATTACCTTATCCTAACCAACGCCCACGTTACCCGCAACACGAAAACCCTACAGGTACAAACTTACGACGGCCACAGCCGTGCGGCCCGCATTGTCCCCAATTCCCTATCGGAGAATCAAGATCTCGCCCTGCTAGAGTTTAGCGATACCAGGAATTATGCGATCGCCACCATCGCGAAGTTTACCATCAATCAAGACGAGATCGGTTTAGAAGTGGTGGCTGCGGGATATGTTGCCGAAACGGGACAGTATCGGACGACAAAGGGAACCCTCGAACAGGTCAGCGATCGACCCCTCCGGGATGGCTACAGCGTCGGTTATAGTGGCGATATCGTGCAGGGAATGAGCGGCGGCGGCATTTTTGTCGATGGGGAGTTAATCGGCATTAACGGGCGATCGGCCCATCCGATTCTCTCTAACTACATCTACGAGGACGGCACAAAACCCACAGACGCAGAAATCCAACAGATGAGAGCGGTTAATTGGGGCATTTCCCTTCATACCCTATTAACCTACATCCGGCCCGAAATCCTCAGCGCCTATAACCTACCCCTACCGCCGGTGAACCCCGATATAGAAACCACCGCCCCTACTGACTATATCGCCGAATTAGAAACAAAAGCGAAGGGTTTCACCGTCCGGATTGATAGTACGAGCGGTGGAAACGGTAGCGGTGTCATTATCGCTAAAAAAGGGAATATTTACACGGTTTTAACCGCCGATCACGTCTTCTGCGAAAAAATCAAAGGCACCACCAGATGTGCCGATCACACCTACACCGTCGTCACCAGCGACGGCAAAACTCGAAACATCGAGAAAAGCACCATCATCCGGCAGGAAGGGGTAGATTTAGCAGTTTTTCAGTTTGAAAGCCGAGACAATTATCCCGTTGCGGAAATAGCGAATTATAACCCAAATAGCGGTGATTTTGTTTTTGCGGCAGGCTTCCCTAAAATTGGACAAAATCCCTCGAAATGGTTGTTTAGTGGCGGTAGAATTCACGATAAAGAAACGGGATTACTACAAACCCGCCAAAGTGACTTAAGCACGCAACAAAGTGGAACATTACAAAGTGTTGCTTCTTTAACCGGAGGGTATGAATTAGTTTATACCAGCATCACATTTCGGGGCATGAGTGGCGGTGCAGTCTTAGACTCCCAGGGGAGAGTAATAGGGATTCATGGAAGTTCGGAAACAGCAGGGGTAACGGAAATTCAGTTAGGGTTTAGTTTAGGGATTCCCATTAGCACTTTTATCGGATTGCAAGAAAGATT
>NZ_JASJFG010000247.1:0-10571 GCF_030065375.1 Microcystis sp. M49636_WE2
AATGGATACTAAAACTAATAAGAATATTGCTCCTAAAATTCGCAAATTGGTTGAGACAGCGAGGGAACTATACCAAACCAAATATGCCCTCAATGTCACAAGGCTCACCAGTCTCAAAAGTCTTTGCCAAGAAAAGGAAGCTGCCGCTAATTTTGCGCTGTACCTAGCTAAATTGGTAGTCAAACAGATGGAATCTAATCAAACTACCAGGTCTTTTCTTGGAGAAGAAGCTTGGACAGAACACTGCCAACTAATTAACCATACTGTTGAAAAAATGGAAGATTACCTAGAATATCCAACTCCAGATAAACGGCAGGATTTGCATAAATTGTTAACCCAACTAGAACAAATTCAAGGTTGGGAAAGACACATAAGATTTGGAACACAAATTCGTGTCATCAATAACAAATATGCCTTAATAATTGAAGATGCCCTGCGCTGTATGACAAGTTCAGATTATCCTTATTGGAGTTACCAAATGGCGAGAGATTATGCTGAACGCTATAACTCAAGCTGTGGCAGTGGACTAACTTCTGAATCCGCTCCTTTAGTCGCAGAAATTGCTGAGTTTTGGTGTCAATATTATTTTGGCAAAACTCTCACAGAGAAATTCCCTGATAAAAGTTGACATCAAAATAGAATAAAATTTAATAATTTTTATCTCCATACTGTTCAGGAGGTTGCCCTACTAATTCAGTAGGATAAGCTCTTGATTTTCTTCATTTAGAGGGGCTACATTTTCCCAGACCATCTCAAATTTCCATTCTTCGATTAAATCATAAATAAAAATTAACTGACTTCTCGATGATAAGGATAAATCTCCTAATTTCTAACTATCATTGTAAGGAGGAATTTCGGTGAAAGGATGGAAAATTTATGTCGTGCAACGGGAGTGTCAAATCAACGAGGTACAGAGGTTTTTGGGATAGGTAAGTCATCTGCACTCCCGATGACAAAGCCCCTCAAAATAACGATTTGTAATTAGTTGAATTATATACCAATTTTCAATCGTCGTGACTAACATCTAAACAGAATATTGACCTTGATTAAAGTTGGCCGTTCTCGATACTTTCTTACGTTTCTGTTAATCTTTCGTCATCGATCGCTGCCTAACGATAAGGTCTTATCCACTGTCCGAGTGATTCTCCCCTCACTTAACGAACCAAGCTGCCGTATCAACAAAAACCTTCGTCACTTGAAATGCCCATGCTGCTCACAAAATTGGCTAATTGTCAATAGCGTTTTGGGTGCGCTTACCCTTAGGTAGGGATAATTACATGGTTTGAACGGAATAAAATTTTAATTTTTCCTCAATCTTTCTGACAATTCGGAGCGCTGTGACTCCCGAAATCTTCAATTATTCTATTAAGTGCTATAATTCTATTGATGAAACAATTTTTGCTGGTAGCTAGTTAAGCTTAGAAGGAGTTGATATTATGTTAGTTAAAGGAATTAAAAAAGGCAAAACTATTGAGTTATTAGAGGAAGTTGATTTTCCTGATAATGAAGAGTTATTAGTGGAAATTAGAGAGGTTAAGGATTTTGGGTCAGCCTTGCAAGATTTTATACAAAGAGTAGATTTGGCAAGTATTGATGATGATAGTTTTGATAATTTACGCGACAAGTCAACGGGGAGAGATGTTCGTTTATGACTCTCAAATATTTGCTAGACACTAATATTTTGTCAGAGGCTAAACGACCTCAGCCGAATCAGAAGGTCATGACGAAGCTAAGATTATCTAAACGGGAAATAGCCACAGCTACTCTGGTAATCCATGAGCTATTATTTGGTTGTTTTCGACTTCCTCTGTCTAAAAAACGCCAAGACTTAGAGGATTATGTAAATAACGTTATTTTAGCCAATCTACCTTTATTCGATTATGACTTAAAATCAGCCCAATATCACGCACGGGAAAGGTCAAGATTGTCTAAATTCGGTAAGAGTCCTGCTTTTGTCGATGGTCAGATAGCGTCTATTGCTTTTACCAACAATTTGACTTTAGTTACCAATAATGTTGATGATTTTCAAGATTTAGAAGGTTTAGTGATTGAAAATTGGTTTCTCTAATCTGTAATTGTTCCGTGTTAATACTCGATAAATCATTTGCTCCCCCAGAAAGATGATCACTACGTCATCGATCGCTCTCTAAGGATCGGGTTATGTCCATAGTCGGTTTCAATTCTCCCCTCACTTAACGAATCGTTAAGTGAGAACCTCGAAAAATTCGTTAAGTGAGCAGCTCAAACCAAGTTAAGGTTCCGTTAGGGTGGGCTGTTCTCGATACTTTCTAACATTCGTTTGATAGCCCCATCGATGGTTGCCGTACCGACGCGATTTCGGTATCTTAGCAGCCGATCCCAAGTAGCCTGTTCTACCCTGACATACCACTCACAGCCGTTACCCGCCCTATAATTCAGCCCTTCTTTGACTTGAAATTTAGCGGCCACATCGATGGTTTTTGAGGAAAGGAAGTCCGAACCTAACATTTCTGGCGTTGCATAATAGAGATATGAATGGAGGAAATCAAAATGCAATGCCCTGAATGTAAATCTACCCATATCCGTAAAAATGGCATCAATAAACAAGGTAAACAAAATCATATTTATGTAACCTGTGGCCGTCAATTTATTGATAACTATGAAAAACAGAAAGGCTATGACGAAAAAACGAAGCGAGAATGCCTAACTGCCTATGTTAATGGGATGGGATTTAGAGGAATAGAAAGGCTAAAGGGAGTTCATCATACGACCGTAATTAATTGGGTAAAATCTGTGCTTGAATTTTGCCAGTCGCCTATGACCCAGAAACAATTCCTGAAGTAGGGGAACTGGATGAATTGGAAACCTTTGTTGGCTCAAAAAAAACAAAATCTGGGTGTGGACAGCCTTTGACCACTTTAAAAAAGGAATTTTAGGTTGGGTAATCGGAGACCATAGTAGCGAAACGTTTCGCCCATTATGGGAATTAGTTAAGTCTTGGGTATGCTATTTTTATGTGAGTGATGGATGGTCAGTTTATCCATGTTTTATAGCAGAGGGCGACCATATAATTAGTAAGACTTATATGACCAGAGTAGAGGGTGAGAACACACGTTTAAGACATTATCTAGCCCGATTGCATCGCCAAACACTCTGCTATTCTAAGTCTACAGAAATGTTAGGATACTCTATTCGTTTATTAATTCATTATCTGAAGTTTCAAGAAGTGCCTATTCCTTACTGATTCATAGCTTAATTCAGCAACACCGCAGGGATTTTACGGATTATAATTTATTAAAAGAAAAACTGGATTTCTATATCGGAAAACATTCAGATATAGAAATTATTAGCGGTACGGCGAGAGGAGCGGATCGATTGGGAGAAAGATACGCGGAAGAGAAAGGATTGACCCTAACAAGATTTTCCGCGGATTGGAAAAAGTACGGGAAGCGGGCTGGATATTTAAGAAATGAAGAAATGGCACAATACGCAACTCATGCCGTTATCTTTTGGGACGGGAAATCGAAAGGAACGGCTCACATGATCGAATTATGCAAGACATACGGAATAAATTATCGAGTAATCAAATTTTAGAAACGGAAAAAGAGGCTCATAAGAGTCTCTTTTTTACTTTCAAGATCACTGAGAAAACGAGGAAAAACTCATGACCATTCACCATTTACCCTTACTGACCAAAACGGCACAACACACGCTAATCCGAGAAATTCAAACCCTAGTGCTACCGGAATCGCCCCTATTCACACCCACCATGAAATCGGGAGCGAAATTTCACTATCAGATGACTTGCTGTGGAGAGACGGGCTGGATTAGCGATACCCTTGGATACCGCTACACTACCCTTCATCCCATCACTGGAAAACCCTGGGCATCCCTGACCCCCAGCCTCTTAACCCTGATAGACTACCTCAAATTACAGGGATATATCCCGGCTAATTATCAAGCTCAAACTTGCCTGATCAATAAATACCTACCGGGCAACAAATTAGGATTGCATCAGGATAATAGTGAACGGAATTTGACCGCGCCGATCATCTCGATTTCTTTAGGCGCATCGGGAATCTTTCAACTAGGCGGACTGAATCGCCACGATCCGATCGAGGAAATTACCCTACAGCCGGGAGATATTTTCATCATGGGAGAGGACGATCGACTCCGCTTTCACGGCTTTAAGGGCATTCTAAACGGCAAAAAACGGGTTAATTTAACCATCCGACAAGTTTATTGAAAATAACGGGCGATCATCTTGACGAATCGAGTCACGATCGCCTGTTCCATTTGATTTCTCACCGTATCGGCTCGTTCGTCGGGCGGGGGTTCCCACTTTTGTCCTCTATCCCCCGCCCGTTCCGCGAATGACCCCCACCTCTCCTCACTCGCGCCCACCCACCCACCCGAAACGGGAAAAAAGAAAACGAGACAAGAACAATAGCGACGCTAGGGGTGAAAATCTAGGGTTAAATTATCATGAATGAGCCAATAACCACGATTCCAACCTCTGACGTTGAAAATAAAGAAATTCTGAGCGAGTACGCCGATATTCGCTGGCAGATCGCCGCGTTCAACGCCAAGCTGAAGGAGATCGAACCGATGGCGATCGAACAGGCGATGTCCATCATCGACGACGGCGCGACCGCGAACGGTAAACGGGTGGTGTACCGCACCGATACCGTCGATATCGTTCTCCAACTGCGCTCTTGCAAACCGAAACCCGAAAATAACGCCGACCTCGAATCGCTGAAAGAATCGATCGAGATGGAAGCGGAGAAAGCGTGTCATCGGAACCGAAAGCAGATCGCCGATATAGAACGTAAAATCGTCGTTTTACAGTCCCGTCTCGCGATCTTGCAACAAACGGACGAGGGACGGGCGTATCAGGCCGAGTACGCGGAACGGGAACGACAACTCACCACTCTCGAACCGATTCTCAGTGTCAAGCTGAAGTAATCGAGCGGGCAAGCTCCTCGCTCGCACTGAAACCGCCCTTGATAGCCCGGTCGAGACACTAGGGGCTGTCATCAGTTAGCTCCAGATCCCTGACTGGGAGCAGGTTTCGACAGATTCGCTATTCAGCGAGGGAATGCCGAAAATCTTTGCTCAGAAAGGGTTTCAGATTTAACTGATGACACGCCCTAACAAATTAGGTCTTTTTCAGAAAGGCAAGCTGGTCTAAGGAAAGGTTGACTGTCGATCGGCCCAAAAAGGCCGATCGATCCAGCGATTTTCCGCGCGGTAGATGAAATCGAGATGGTTCCGATACGTCGCGCGGACAGTTTTCAATCGCTCCCCGTAGACATCGAGCGCGCTGAAATCGCCGGTCAGGGCGGCGTGAACGGCCTCTCCCGCTTTCATCCCCGTATAGAGAGCGTTAAAGATCCCTCGCGAGGAAATCGGATCGAAAGAGAGAGCCGCGTCTCCCGTCGCGAGCCATCGTGACCCGACGACCCGATCTAAATAACCGCCCCCGGCTTCCCTAAAATGAATCGGGACGGAATCCCTCTCGCGACATAGACAGTGACGGATGTATCGGGTGTTATCGAGCTCCGCGTCCCAACAGCCGGGATCTCGTCGGATACGGGTTATCTCTCGCTCGTCCGTGTGAAAAATGACCACGCGAGTTTGACCGGGCAACCTCGCGGTATACCACCAGCCATCCGGAACCGCCTCGATCGCCGTCCGGGTCTCGGTATCCTCATCGGACGCGACCAGCCAACGATAGGCCGCGAACAGGGGAATATCTCGATGTCGCGTGGCTCCCAGGCTTTGAGCGATACCGGCCGCGCGACCGGTAGCATCGATCAACCATTGACAGACCACCTCCCGCTCTTTGAGACGAACCCGCCAAGTCTCACCCGTCCCGGTCACGCTTTTCACCCGATCCTTCCACGAAACCGCTCCCGCCGACCGAGCGGCTGCCTGAAGCTCCCCGTCAAACCGGACTCGATCCAAATGCCAGCCCGAACCGTTGGGATCGTGGATGAAATCATTCACGACCGGCCGCTCGGCACCCCAGAGCGAAATATTTCCATAACAGGGTAGATGCGAACCCGATTCCAAAACGGTCAGCGCGTCCAAATTCTGTAAGATCGGCCGCGCCGCGCCGGGTAAGGATTCACCGACCTTGGGGAGATCCGGACGGCTATCGTCGATCAGGAGTACCCGTCGCCCGGCTCTGGCGAGAACGCGGGCGGCGACCGCTCCCGCCGGGCCTGCACCCGCTATCAAGACATCCCACATCGGCTTATCCGAACGTGATCCGTCGGAACTCTTCCCACTGCTCGATACTGTCCCAACCCGCTTGCTGGATAGCTTCGGGCAGTGTTGACGATTTCTCCGCGAGTTTCGCGGTCAATATCGCGCGCGTCTCTTCGAGCCGTTCGTCTGTCAGCGATTCCACGAATATCACCGGGGGGAAATCCGGATCGTTCTCTATCCCCGGCCGCGGTTCGATGATTCCCATCTTGCTGAACTCGCTGACCATCTGTAGCATTTGTTCCGGAGCGTTTCCCTTTAACGCCCGCAACCAGCTATCGCGCGTGTAATAGGCCGCTAGTCTCTGTTCTCGCGGTAAAGTCTTATCGATCACGATCTCGTAATTCTCTCGCGTGAGAACTTGGTTAGGGACACGGGCGGGCCAGAAGGTAGGAATATAGGGATCGTAGTCCAGATCGTAGCCCGAACGACAGAAAGCGGTATCTCCTTGCCAGGGCAGAGCCATCCATCGGGTTAGTCCGCCCGGCCCTTGGGACGAAAGCAGCCCGCCCACTTTGAGGGCGATTTCCGGGGTTAGTGTTTTTCCGTAGTCCGGTTCGGGGTCATCGGGCGGGCGGTGGCGTACTCGGAAGGGCGCGCTGTAGAGGGTACTGTGGCGCATCGGCCAAGTCACCTCGCAACCGGGATGAAAAGCGTCCGCTAGGCAAAAATGCAAGGCCGCCCGATCGAGCGTGGCGGGCTGTTCCGCGAGGGGGACTTTCTCGATACTGTCCGGTTCTTCGAGTTCCGGATTCCAATCGTTGACGAAATCGCCTTTCACCCATAACTCCAGCAAGTGCATCCGGGCCTTCGATAACGCCAGATTCGCTCGGGGTGAGTCCGCGGGCCCGCTACCGTAAGAATCGCCGTAGATCCACGGCCACGGGGAGCGATCGCCACTGGTCGTATTCGCCGGACGAAAGGTATTAAAGATAATCCGCCGTAATTCACCGTAGGGATCGTTGTTCGGCTCCGGCACGCGGGCTAGTTTGGCGATCGTTTCCGGGTTCGTGAAATCCATCGGGCCGCCCGTACCGAACTGCGTGGCGAATCCTTTGTTGACCCACTGCAAATTCGACAGACGCGACAGGACGGGCCAGATATCGCGGGTAAAAGAAGCTCGATCGGGTACGGGTAGCCAGCCACACTCGACGTAAGTATCGACGAGTAAGTCGTAAAGGGTACGCCAACCGATAATATCGGGCGCGTAGTTCGGCGGGCCGACGATTACCCAGCCTGGCTCGACGGGAATCTCCCGTCCGGCGATCTTGACCGATACCGTGACCGGCCCGTCGGAAATATCGTCGAACCAACCGTCCGCGTTGTTAAAGCTGTTGGGATTGTCGGGATTGTAGATCGGTTTTCCCTCGGGGGAACCGGAGTGACCATACCCTCCCAATACGATTAGATGTCCCTTGTCATCGGTTCGTAACTCGCCTAGGGGTACGGTAACTCCCATAAACTGACCGTTATCGAACCGATACGCCTCCCCCGCAGTATTTTTGCCTTTTATCGTCCGCGGACCGGGATCGATCGCCAGAGTCGAGCGATATTCCTTTTTCACGTCGGGATTGCGACGGGGAATCTCCAGACCTTCGGCTTCGGGAATATCGAGGGCGACTTGAAACTGATACCACTGGGCTTTGCGATTGGCCAGATGAACCGTCCACTCGATAGCGGCACTGTCGCTGTCGATTTCTCCCACCACTTCCCCGGCGGCATTGTAACCGTAAACTCGGAATCGGGCGGCCTGACGCTTGAGCGCGCCTCGCGCGTCCCGAAGCTCCTCCGCGGGAGGTCGGATGACTTCCGGCCCGATATAGTAACCATCTTCCTCGGTGCTATTGCCCACTCGCGCGACCCCGATCGCCGGATGGACGGCCGCTCGAACGATATAGCTATCCTTGCCCTCGGGCCACGCGGTACTCGGTCGAACTTCTTGCGGTTCCCCGACCGATTCCCCGTTGACATCGCGCCGGAGTTTCGCCGAAGCTTGATAGACGATTTTCCGAGCTTCCGCGATACTGCCGACGGGTCGATGCTCGGGCAGAACGCGCCACGGATTAAACGATAGGGTCTCCCCGTAGGCGGATTGGCCGCGGGCATCGATATCCTGTGCCGGCAGGATTAAGGTCGCGACGTGGAGGGGAGGGGAGTCCGTTTCGCTCCAGCGAACCGTGGCGCGGTCGATCGGCATGGTTTCCGGATCGATTTGCCACTGAACGAGAAATTTCAACCGGGCCTCACCCCCGCGCAGTCGTTGTGCCAGATCGACGCGGAGATAATCGGGATCGTCGTAATCGGGAGCCGGCCCCGGAGGAACGATTTCCGGCTCTAATTTATATTTACAGAAATCTCGTTCTCCCCAACAGAATGGCATAGCACTCCAGAGATCGGTTTCTAGAACCGAAGGTACGATCTTTTCCATTTCATCCAGAATCTCTCGCGTTCTAGGATGCTCGTTCAACCATTCGTTAGCAACGTCGGAACCGGTTAACGATGCCTTGGTAAACTCGCACATCTCGCGAGCGTTATCCACGAAGAAGACATCGATGTTTTGCAAGAGCAGATCCATCGTGGGAGCGTGTTCATCGGGCGGGAGATCTTTGATTCCCGGAACGTCAAACACTTTAATCCCGATACCCACGGTACTTTTTAGATCGGGGCGACCATCCGGTAGATCGCTCGCGTAACGTACCCAAACCGGGTAAGAGCGGGGTTCGCGAAAGAGACCGACCCTTGCCCGTTCGGGTAAGTGGGGAACGATTTCCAAACGTCCGTGAGCGATACCGTGCAAGCGCAGGAAAACCGGACGACGGGCCGGGCATTGTCCTCGCTCGATTCTTCCCCTCTGTACCATCTCGACGAACATGGTTTCCAAGCAACCGATCGGGTCGGATTGACAATCACAGGTGGGAGGGGTGCTGGTACTTCTCGGGACAGGGTTCGGGGGATAACGCATATTGAGACCTAGTATTTGTGTCCGTACAACTCAAGTAATTTCTACCTCGAAGTCGTCAGCTTCACGCTATCGAGTGGGTAGGAACGTTCGACAAATCTTCAAAACTCGGAGCGAACCGATCGAGCGTGGATACGAGCTGACAGAAAAGTTTGCATTTCTTACTTCACTCCGGTTCGTATCTCTGCCAAAACGCAAGGAAATCGGTAGATTTCCCGCTTCTGATTCGGAAGAAAAAAGGGTTTACCCGATCGATAGTAAGAGCTTTTCGCCGCTTGTTGTCGATCGAGGGGTCGCGAGTAACAGGATGTTACACTCGCACAAACCTATCCCAAAAGAATCGCGATGCCGATCGAGGGGGTCGCCCTCCGATACGAACAGGGTTAGGGAACAAAATGCTAGGCAACTCGCGATCTGTCAAGGGTGCGGAATTCTAAAAAACGGAAAGACTGAAACTTCATTTTAGATTAACTCGTGACTGGCTCGCTTGAACTTTACGTCGATCATTTTACCCGATTGGCAATTTAAAGGTTAATCGCATTATCGCTCAGATTGACCCGATCGTTGTCGTAGCCGCTTAAATAAAGAGGTTTTGATAACCAAATTAAAGCAGCTCTAAAGAGTTTTGAGTTAAAAGTTAAACTTCAAGTTTTCATTTAGGACGAATGTACTGGTTAACTAA
The DNA here is from genome assembly GCF_030065375.1 of Microcystis sp. M49636_WE2. Lineage (NCBI taxonomy): Bacteria > Bacillati > Cyanobacteriota > Cyanophyceae > Chroococcales > Microcystaceae > Microcystis > Microcystis sp. M49636_WE2. The sequence continues at coordinate 9,891 of NZ_JASJFG010000247.1, forward strand.
TTTTTTTGGGAAAATTAGTTAACCGAGCATTATAACATATAATTAATTTGCAAGAGTTCTACTGCATCTTCTACCTGATATTTGGTATTGTTTCCTGGTTTTCTGTCATCGGGTAAGTCATGTAATTCTTGAACTAAAAATTGTATTAATTCAGGAATTTCTAAAGTCACAGCCTTTTTCGTCATCGCAGAACAGTTTGATTAATTAATATTTCCAACTTAATAATTTTACCTCAACAGACAACAATCATCAATTTTTATTTGGTTCTCTTTCTGATGTAGAGAACTTTTGTTCTAGATTTATCCCATCTTTCAAATATTTTGAGTATAAATACTCTATATACTCACTTCTCTGCGATGCAGTCGCACTCGCGGGAGCGCATTTTGTAGCCTGCTTAAAGCTTTGTTTCTGTCTGTATCACTTGTTACTTTTTAAAATGAGAATTGCTGACCCACGAGGATCGACCTTGACTCTACAGGACTGATATTTTCCCATCTTTAGCAGAATATCGGCATCTAGAAGAGGGTGCGATCGTGCGGTAGTTATAGTTGAGAGGGTGTGTTACACTAGCCTTAAGGCACTGTGTAGGCCGTAATCGAATTACTTCTCAACAATCCATTATGATAAAAAATCTACGAGTTAGTTATGATGGAATGGTTTTCCGTCCCGAAGAAAAGATTG
>NZ_JASJFG010000343.1:0-8658 GCF_030065375.1 Microcystis sp. M49636_WE2
CCTGGCGGTTTTGAGGGTTAAAAGGGCGTATTCGGGGTTATTTTTGTAACCATCAAACCAATGTTCGGCATCATAAATGACTCGTTTTCCCTGACAGCGTAGATACTCGATCGTATCTCCTATCATGGCTAAATTCTCCTCAAGACTGGATTTTAAGCCATCTGTGACGTGCAGATCCCAAGATTTGCCGAAAATTGTCACCCAACGGGATCTAGCGGCGAGAATGGCGGTTAACATCCGATCTTCCCGGGCCTCGACATGGGGGCGACTAGTGGAACAAAAAGCGACTAATTCCGCTTGTTTTAGGGGTTCTTCGTGCAGTTTCCAGAAAAATTGACCGTCTCTAGGGTTTGCGCCCGGCCAACCGCCTTCGATAAAAGGAATACCCATTCTATCTAATTCCCTGGCGATTTTAATTTTATCTTCGAGGGAGAGGGAAATACCTTCTCGCTGGGCCCCGTCCCGGAGAGTAGTGTCATAGACCCAAATGCGCTTACCATTGTTCATAGAAATAGTCAATAAGTGTTAATATTAATTAATAACTGTAGCAAGTTAAAATCACGCCCCTAATGCCTAGAATAACAGTTTACGGTCAAACAATCACCTGCGATCGAGGTGCAAATCTCTGTTCAGTTATCAGTGATCAGTGATCAGTGATCAGTTTTGAGTTTTCAGTGAACAGTATTAAGTATTAAAGTGTTAAAGTATTAAGTGGCCAGTTCGGAGCCTTCTTTTCACTGTTTACTGTTTACTGATTAAGGTTATCAAATGAACGAGACAATAACTTTTCGGATATCACCAGTAATTCGGGTAACTTTATTAAGTTTATATGTGGCGTTAACCATCCCTTTACCCTTTTTAGCAAAAGTCACTAATTCCCCCGTTAATCCCAATTTTCTTTGGTTAGGAATCAGCTTAGGATTAATCGCTTTATACGGAGCTTTAAGTGAAAGAGTCATTTTATCAGAGACAGGGATACAAGTTACCTATCCCCAATGGTTTCCCGCTTTTCTTCGCTCTGGTTGGTGGTTAAATTGGACAGATATAAAAGAACTTAAATGTCGCAGTACAGGACAGGGTGGTTTAGTTTATTATTTCCTTGATCGCTCCGCAGAAAAAGCCTATTTATTACCGATGCGAGTAGCGGGATTTAATCGCATGGTCAAAATAATCGAGGAAAAAACTAACCTGGATATGACCGATATTCGCCCCCTTTCTCAACCTTGGATGTATGGAATTCTTTTTGCTCTCACCCTATTTTTATTATTAGTCGATGCTTGGACTATTGCTACGGCGAGAACTATTATTCCCTAATAAATTCGGCTCAAAACGTAATCCACTAGCTCGATTAGCACCTCTTTTGAGGGAGAAGAAGCTAAACAGTCAAGGTGTTTTAATGCACTTTGTCCATACTGACTGGCTAATTCTTTTGAGCGAGGAATACCTTGGCTAGAGTGAATAAAATCAAGAGCTTTTTCGATGTCTCCTTCCTGACTAAACTCCCGTTCGATTAACACTTCTATATAGGGATTTTCCTCCATGGCAAAGAGAGCGGGAGCAGTGATATTACCACTGATCAAATCGGAGCCAGAGGGTTTTCCTAATACTTCCGTGGGAGAGGTAAAATCGAGAATATCATCGACGATCTGAAAAGCTAATCCTAAATTGCGGCCATAATTATATAAATGATGATTAACTTCGGCCGATTGATCGCTTAATACCCCGGCTGCTTTGGCACTATTGGCAATTAAAGAAGCAGTTTTGTAGTAACTTTTTTCTAGATAAGCTTCTAAGGAGATACTGGTATCAAAGCGATTAATTCCCTGTTGAATTTCCCCTTCAGCAAAATCGCGAATCACTTCCGAGAGCAATTTTACCACTTCTAAATTATCTAAATTAGCTAGATACCAAGAGGATTGAGCGAAAAGAAAATCTCCCGCTAAAACCGCCACGCGATTGTCAAATAAACTGTTAACGGTGGGAACACTGCGCCGCAATTCTGCCTCATCTACCACATCATCATGGACGAGACTGGCAGTGTGAATCATCTCCGTGATTTCCGCTAATCGACGATGACGGGGAGTGATATCCCGGTCTAACATGGTAGCGCGAGATACCAGCAACACGATCGCCGGTCGAACGCGTTTACCACCGGCCTCGAACAAATGTTCTGCTGCCGCCGCTAAAATGGGATGACGAGCGCCGACGAGATTTTTTAAGTTATCGGTCAAAAGACGGAGATCATCGTCAACGGGTGCGAATAAAGAAGTTGTTGGGATCATTGGTTAGCCAATTGGCGAGATAGTTACGAAAGTTTACATATCCTTACATTTATTTTAAGCTAACCGTCCAGACTAGGGAAGGGGAAGCATCAGTAATCAGTAATCAGTGAGGGGTTAGAGGTTGGGGTTTTGGGGTATTAGTTGAAATTTCCCCGTCTCCCCCCACACCCTACACCCCACACCCCACTTCCCACACCCCACTTCCCACACCCCACACCCCACACCCCACTTCCCTGGTCCCTAATCTTTTTCCCGACAAAACCCTTGTCATTGTCAAGACTCTAGGGTAACTTGTATATAAAAATTAATAAAGCGAGAAGTATTAGAACGATGTTGAGACTAATTAGCGACTTTGACGGCCCGATAATGGACGTATCGGAGCGATATTACCAAGTTTATCAAGACTGTTTACAGAAAACCGCCTATAAAGGTCAAATTATCGGGGAATTATCGAAAGCGGAATTCTGGCAGTTAAAACGGGATCAGGTTTCTGAGAAGCGTATCGGGGAAATGTCAGGATTAGATGAAGATCAGTCCCGGAAATTTGCCCATCTTCGTCGTCAAACTGTTCATACTTTACCCTATCTTGTCCACGATCGCCCGGTGGTTGGTTCTTTGGAAACTCTCCAGAAAATCCAAGAGTTAAAGATCGATTTAGTCGTGATGACGATGCGGCGGGTGTCCGAGCTAGATCATGCCTTTAATCGCCACGATATCGGTCGTTTTTTCGCCGCTAATCGTCGTTATTGTCTAAATAACAATTACACCAAAACCAACGACGTGCGCGACAAAACCCTGCTTATGGCTAAGGCCGCAAAGGAACTGCCGGCGGCTGCCGATACTTGGATGGTGGGGGATACGGAAGCGGATATTGCCGCCGCTAAGAGCCAAAATATTAAGGTTATTGGCGTATTATCGGGGATTCGCAGCCGTTCCCGTTTAGAGAGCTACGAGCCTGATTATATCGTCAATAACCTTGGGGAAGCAGTGGACGTGATCTTAGGATCCCTACGAGCGATTGGTTAACGGAAAAAACTACTAATCACCCAAAAGATCAGAAAAGTGACGAGCGCATAAATTTGGCGATCGCCGAAAATATTCAAATCAGCCTTGGCCGCTAAACTGGCTAATCCCGCTCCCAGAGCGACTCCTAGCACTAAACCAGCGAGAGTGAATAGCAAGGCGCGGCCAAAACGTTTTTCTTTGCGGTTGAAAAAATAGATATTAACGAAAACGCCAAAAGCTAAGAGCAGCGGTAAGAGGGAGCCACTAGGATCGGGAACTAACAGCGTTATTGCTCCTAAACAAGCGTAAATCACTGCTGGTACGCCGATATCCTGTGCAGAAGGTGTATCGATTGAGCTTTGCCACCAGTTAGGAGATTTGCTGCTAGTAACTGGTTTACTTTCCACCGGAATCGTCAGACGTTCGGGAAAACGAATGCGATCGGGAACTTTAATTCTACCCTCCTGTCGCATCCGCAGTCGATCCATGAGGACGGAATCGTAGGCCGCCTCGATCAATTCGACAATTTTGCTATCATTCTGATACTGTTGCACCAGTCTTTGTTTGGCCTCTTGAATTTCTTCAAAAGAGGATTCTTCAGTAACCCCAAGTTGTTCGTAGGGATTCTGTTCACTCATGAACATACCTCCTTAATTATGCTCCCGATAGTCATGATCTTAACCCTATGTTCTGTAGTTTAACTTGAGATCCAAGCTTATTTAAATTAATTAAGTTTAGCGAAAATCTGGGCAGAATCGATCGCTTCGTAGGGATAACCACTAGCATCTAAGAGGCTTTTTTCGGCGATTTCTCCTTCTTTAACGATAATTAAGCGGTTTTTGCCACCGTAGGCTTTAATTGTGACAATTTCTAAAGCAAATAACCCCGGAGAGAAACAGGGATTTAAGGCCCCATCGTACTCGAATTTACTCTGCATTAACTGCAAAGCATAGACGCTACTGCTATCAAAGGGTACTACATCTCTCATCGTTTTGGCCCGCAGCACTGGGATTAAATCGCGAAAGGGAATAGAAATCTTTTGCAGGGTGCGATCAAGTGTATCAAAAGAATAACAGTAACCGATGCCGTCCCAACGTCCTTCACAGCGCAGAATTAATTTATAGCGTTTTCCGTCCCCTTGTACCTGTAATTCTATTCCCTCGTAGTTAGATAAATTTAGGGGAGGATTCAGGTTTCTGGTACGAACTGAGGCAAAACCACCGTTATTTTCGGTTCTAACGATACCAGAAAAGAGAGCGCGTCCTCCGGTTAGGGTTATCTGACTCTCACTCACTCCTCCCATTACCACATCATCCACCGCACCCCAGATTTCTTTTATATCACTGCTGGGATTGCTAAAGTTAAAGAGGGTTTTTTCGGCGCTTATACCAGCATTTTTCAGTAAATCGAGTAAATTGGCTAAACTATGGCGGTTATTCTCCCCTTGACAGTAGATAATCTCATCAATCCCCGTGAATAATTGCGGGGTTTGCAGAGCGAATAAATCGACATTTTCAGCAAATAATTGACGTGCAGACTCGATATTATCGACTAAAGCGCGAATTTGATAGTTTTGCTGCTGTAGTTGAGCGATTACCTTTCTACCGATCGCATTTTCACCACCAATGACTAAAATAGTCTTCATTGCTTGCTCATTTGTTAGCTGAATTTTTTTATCTTCCCCGAAACCGAGCAGCTTTTGCAGACAACTCCAGAGGGGAATACTATCAAAATAGTCGAGAGTTTGCCAAAATCTCTGAAAATCCCAGCTTTTTGACTCAGCCATAACTTTTATCTCCTTACTGCCATTAATTTTTATTTTATCGAGTTAATTTGGCTGTTTGAGATCAAAAGCTCTCCTGTAAAAATCAAAAATCTTCCGTTAGGTGAGGAAACTCCGAGACAGGAGGAGAAAAAAGACAAGAGACAACTATCCTACCCATAAAACCGAAGATGATGTCAAATTTATCTGTGCTTTTAGATATTTTGACCCGATAGCGGATCGAGAACTTACTTTTGCGGGAGGTCTATTAATTTTGACTCTCTTATTCTTCGTCTGATCAGTTTAACTTAATATAGGAGCGATCGATCTTTGTGTCCTTTGTGTCTTTGTGGTTCGTTCTATTCGCTCGTACCCAGCAAACCCAAGAGGGCCTATTTTTGCTTTATTCGATTCCATACTATCTAAGTTTTTAAGCTGATTCAAACTACTAATTTGCCATAACCAGTCTGGGATAGCCAACGGAAGGATGCTGCAAAAGTTGTGGAGTTAATTAACAATCATCCCCGAAAATGTCTTGACTATCGAACCCCCTTTGAGGTATTTTATCAAATACGATCGGATAGTGATGCAATTCAGATTTGAGTTTACTGCAAATTTTTTTAATCATCATGTCACAACAATCCTTAATCCCTAAAACCCCGACAGATCAAGCCATCCCCAATCCCCTAGCACAAAATAGGTTAAATGTCAAGCTTTTTAGAAAAATATGTTTATTGTCTCCCCTGTTGTTTTGGGGATTATTTGGTTTAGAAGTTAATTCGGTTAAAGCAGTAGAAAACCTACAATGTCCCGTCATTTCTAGGGAAGAAGTTGATACTAACGCTCTCCAAAGAGAAATTGCTAATTATTCGGCCACTCTGCGAGTCTATCCTAGCGATCCTAGTACGATTAAACTTTATTTTCAACGGGGAATGGCGCGAGAAAAAATCAACGATCGAAACGGTGCGATCGATGATTTCAGTCAATACATTTGGTATAGTAATTATAATGCTCCCGGATTCAAAGATCGACAGTTACTAGCCCAAGCCTATTATCAAAGAGGTAAGTTAAAGTTAGCCATGGCGATGGAGGAAGAAGAAACCCCTATAGCCGAGGAAATCCCTGTTATTGAGGAAGAAACGCCTATAGTTGAGAAAATCCCTGTTATTGAGGAAAAAAAACCTATAGTTGAGGAAATCCCTGTTATTGAGGAAGAAACACCCCTTATTGAGTCAGAAAGGCCAATAAGGAAGCAGCATCAGCTAAAATTATTAGAAGCTGCTCAAGCAGATTTTCGGCAAGCCTTTAAATATAATCCCAATGAAAGTGAAGTTTACTTTAACCTAGCAAGTGTTGCGTCTTTGCTCGATCATCAATCCTTGGCTTTAGATTATTATCAGCGTTTTATCGGTTATGAAACTGAAAATTATCGCGGCTATTATCATCGAGGACAGCTATACTCTCGGTGGGGAAATTATGCAGAGGCTATCAAAGATTATGACCTGGCTATTTTATACCAACCCGATCTAATTGAACTCTATTATAATCGGGCCATAGCTTTAGAAAAGATAGGGAGAAAACGAGATGCTTTTAAGGATTATAAAATCGTTTTAAAATGCTCACCCAAACTATTTTTAGCCAAGAATGCTCCTAGCAGTTATCAAAACCGTGCCAGAGTACAAATTGAAATGGCTGACGAGGAAGTAGAATTAGCCAATTTATCGAATAATTCCCCGGAAGGATATCAAACAGCGATCGAGTATTATAATGGAGCCATCAAAGACTTAGCACTTGTCATCCGTATTAATCCCAACTACGATAAAATTCCCCATGCTAGAGCATTTCTTAAACGGGGTTATGCTCACCTAAGACTCAACAATAATCAAGGGGCAATTCAAGATTATAACCAAGCAATTTATCTGCAACCCCAAGACGCAAAAGCTTATGTATATCGGGGGTTAATGCGGGCCAATAAATATCAAGAATACGCAGGAGCTTTAGAGGATTTTACTGCAGCAGTGGCACGAAATCGTCATGATGCAGCCGCTCACTATCATCGGGGATTAGTGCTGTATAAATTAGGGCGTTATCAGGAGGCAGTAGATAATTATAATATTGCCTTAGACCAAGATGATCGGATCAATACACCTAGTTTTACTTCTCGCTCTGTCTGTAGCGAAAATATCCAAGAATCTGCCGACAGAAATTATTTTTATGACTCCAGAGAAACCGATTTTCGTCCTAATTATAACGTCTCTTGTCATGCTCAAGCCCGGGGAGATGCTTATTTTGCTCTGAAAAATTTTGCCGCGGCCGAAAGAGATTATACTACTTATATAGTTGCCTATCCTAACGATCCAGAAGGGTATCATAAACGGGCCAATGCGCGTTTTGAAAAAGGGGACAAACAGGGAGCGATCGAGGATTATAATGTATTTCTAGAAAAAGTCCGTGATGCGAGAATTTTCTATAGTCGTGGTAATAGTAGCGCTGACGTGGGAGATGATCAAGGAGCGATTACAGATTATCTGCAATCTTTGAGCATTAATCCTATCGATGTGACAGTGTATAGTAATCGGGGAAATGCACGCACCGATACCGCTACTATTCCCGATAATGTACAAGTAAAACCGAGAATATCGGCCAATCCGATCGCCTATAATAATCGTGGTATTATTCGACGACAAACTGGGGATAAAGAGGGTGCTTTAGAGGATTTAGATAGGGCAATTAGATTGAATTCCAATAATCCGATCACCTATAATAACCGGGGAGTTATTCGCTTTGATTTGGGAGATAATGTTGGTGCTTTGGAGGATTTAAATATCGCTATTGCTCTCCAATCTAACTATGCTGAAGCTTACTATAATCGAGGTTTAGTTAAGGAAAAAATCGGCGATAAGAAGGGAGCGATTGCGGATTATCAATTAGCAATTACTTATCGTCCCAATTATGGCGAAGCTTATTATAACTTGGCTCTTGCCACCTACGATGATAAAAATCCTAGTAGTCGAGTAGGGAGCCTTAACTATTTGCAAAAAGCCGCTAATGCTTTGATAAAAACCGGTAATTTAGAACTGTATGAACGGGCGGTAGAATGGATGTTAAAAATGCAGTAATTTGTCTAAAAAATAAGCTCATTTTTGACAAAGGCTTCAAGATTTTATCATTGATTAGCTCCCTTGTATAATCAATTTTTGGGGGGTTCAAAAGGCTCCCAGAAAAAATCTGGCAATTCTCCCCCCGAAAAAGAAGGCTAAAAACTAAGTACATGAAAGCTTTTAGCTGAACAAATTAGGTTGTAGATGCAGTCCTTGTTATCAGTTATCAGCTTTTTTCTCCCCCGCTCCCCGCTCCCCCACTGCCAACCCCCAACAGCTAACCCCCATTGAGGACCAGAACGGGCATATTAAAAAAAAACCTGTCCACTGTTCCTGAGAAACGTTAACATAAATTAACAACCCCTTAACAACCGATAAGATCATCCTCAATTTATCAGGAGTTCGACAGCGTGAACAAAAACGGTAATAACAAAAAATGGCGCAATGCGGGACTATATGCCCTATTGTTAATCGTAGTCCTTGCCTTGGCCTCAGCTTTCTTCGATCG
>NZ_JASJFG010000066.1:0-2163 GCF_030065375.1 Microcystis sp. M49636_WE2
AAAATCAGCCATGAAAGAACACGATGTCGTTATAGTGGGCGGTGGGTTAGCAGGATGCCGCGCCGCCTTAGAAATCAAACGCCTCAACCCGACTATCGATGTTGCTGTCGTTGCCAAAACCCACCCAATTCGTTCCCACTCCGTCGCCGCCCAGGGAGGTATCGCCGCCGCCCTGCAAAACGTTGACCCCAAAGATAATCCCAAGGCCCACGCCTACGATACCGTCAAAGGTTCCGATTTTCTGGCTGACCAGGATGCGGTGGATATCCTCACCCAAGAAGCCCCCGAAGTTATCATCGAATTGGAACATCTAGGCGTGTTATTCTCCCGTCTCGAAGATGGACGCATTGCCCAAAGAGCCTTTGGCGGTCACAGCCATAACCGTGCCTGTTACGCCGCCGATAAAACCGGTCACGCCATGCTGCACGAATTAGTCAGCAATTTACACCGTAATCAGGTAAAAATCTACGATGAATGGTATGTTTTGCGCCTTATCCTCGAAGAAGGTACGGCCAAAGGCGTGGTTATGTACCAAATCGCCACCGGACAGTTAGAAATCCTTCGGGCAAAAGCAATTATGTTCGGGACGGGGGGCTATGGTCGCGTTTATAACACCACCTCCAACGATTTCGCCTGTACGGGGGACGGTTTAGCATTATCGGCCAAAGCGGGTATTCCCCTAGAAGACATGGAATTTGTCCAATTTCACCCCACGGGACTCTATCCCGTCGGTGTTTTAATCTCGGAAGCAGTCCGGGGTGAAGGTGCTTATTTAATCAATAGCGAAGGTCGTCGTTTTATGGAAGACTACGCCCCCTCGCGCATGGAATTAGCCCCCCGGGACATCACTTCCCGGGCCATTACCCTAGAAATTCGCGCCGGCCGGGGGGTAAATCTGGACGGTAGCGCCGGGGGTCCCTTTGTCTATCTGGATTTACGCCATTTAGGCCGGGAAAAAATTATGAGTCGCATTCCCTTCTGTTGGGAGGAGGCCCACCGTCTCGTCGGTGTCGATGCGGTAGAGGAACCGATGCCTGTACGTCCTACAGTTCACTATTGTATGGGCGGCATTCCCGTTAATACCGATGGTCGCGTTCGCTTAAGTGCCGATACGCTAACCGAAGGCTTTTTCTCCGCCGGGGAATGTTCCTGTGTCTCCGTCCACGGGGCCAATCGTTTGGGCAGTAATTCCCTGTTAGAATGTGTGGTCTATGGCAGAAGAACCGGCAAATCGATCGCTAAATACGTCGAAAAACGCGCTTTTCCCGTCTTTAATCCCGATATTTACCTTCAGGATGCTAAAGAGGAAATCACCGCTTTATTGACCAAAAAAGGCACGATTCGCATCGGTCAACTACGTCAGCAATTCCAAGACTGTATGACCCAACATTGCGGCGTTTTTCGCACCGAAGCGACCATGCGCGAGGGAATTAAACAAATCGGCGAATTAAAGCGCCAATACGAGCAGATTTACCTCGATGATAGGGGGGATTGCTGGAATACGGAACTAATCGAGGCCTGGGAATTACAAAGTCTCATGGTGGTGGGGGAAATTATCCTCACCTCTGCCCTCAATCGTCAAGAAAGCCGAGGGGCCCACTCCCGCGAAGATTTTCCCCAACGGGATGACCAAAATTTCCTTCAGCATACCCTCGCCTATTATTCCCCCTCCGGCATCGATATCGACTATATGCCCGTGGTAATTCAGGATTTCACCCCCGTGGAACGTAAGTATTAACCTCTGGTCGGACGGTAAATGTAAAGGAATATTACAAACTCCTTGGCATTTACCGAGATTTAGTTCTATACTAGATAAAGCAACGCGGGATAGAGCAGTCTGGTAGCTCGTCGGGCTCATAACCCGAAGGTCAGTGGTTCAAATCCGCTTCCCGCCATTACTGATAAAGCCGGTAGTTAACCCCGATTTCCCGTTAGGGAACATCGAACATTACCCTTTCAAGACAGCGATTGGGGTCAATGTAAGATTGGCGAGAATGGAGACAAGTATAATTATCCATGATCAGGATCTGTTCTGCTTTTAAATAGAGCGGAACGTGATAGGCTTCAAACAGTGCTATTTACAAAATGTTTGAAAGAAAAAGCGGGGATTGAAATCGACCACGGCATAGATAGTTAAGTAGGTAGGCGTTAAAAGTTGTCAGA
>NZ_JASJFG010000936.1:0-1843 GCF_030065375.1 Microcystis sp. M49636_WE2
CCTGGCGGTTTTGAGGGTTAAAAGGGCGTATTCGGGGTTATTTTTGTAACCATCAAACCAATGTTCGGCATCATAAATGACTCGTTTTCCCTGACAGCGTAGATACTCGATCGTATCTCCTATCATGGCTAAATTCTCCTCCAGACTGGTTTTTAAGCCCTCTGTGACGTGCAGATCCCAAGATTTGCCGAAAATTGTCACCCAACGGGTTCTAGCGGCGAGAATGGCGGTTAACATCGGATCTTCCCGGGCCTCGACATGGGGGCGACGAGTGGAACAAAAAGCGACTAATTCTGCTTGTTTTAGGGGTTCTTCGTGCAGTTTCCAGAAGAATTGACCGTCTCTAGGGTTTGCGCCCGGCCAACCGCCTTCGATAAAAGGAATACCCATCCGATCTAATTCCCTGGCGATTTTAATTTTATCTTCTAGGGAGAGGGAAATACCTTCTCGCTGGGCCCCATCCCGGAGAGTAGTGTCATAGACCCAAATGCGCTTACCATTGTTCATAGAAATAGTCAATAAGTGTTAATATTAATTAATAACTGTAGCCACTTAAAATCACGCCCCTAATGCCTAGAATAACAGTTTATGGTCAAACAATCACCTGCGATCGAGGTGAAAATCTCCGTCGTATATTATTAAAACATGACATTTCTTTGTATAACGGCGGTTCCAAGTTAATCAATTGTCGCGGCATCGGCAGCTGTGGAACCTGTGCGGTGGCAATTGTGGGCGAAGTTTCTGCTATCAATTGGCAGGAAAAAGCGCGTCTTTCTTTACCTCCCCATAACCCCGATAATAACCGTCGTCTTGCTTGTCAAGTCAAAGTTTTTGGTGATATTAAAGTGACTAAATACGATGGTTTTTGGGGACAGGGAGACGCAGTGATCAATGAGCAGTTATTTTAGCTATCGGTCGTTAGGAGACAGGAGACTATTTTTATTTATTCTCCCATCTCCCCACCTCCAAATTCAGGCTCTTCGTTACTTGTTATGGTTCGATAGGGTGGCATAAATAAACTAAATCCTTATCTGGCAAGAGATTTAATTGATTAGTTTGCTCTAGATCAAAAACAATTGACAAAAATCGCCAAACGTTTTTCTCTATAAGGGTTCCGTCCCTTATAACCCCCGTACATTGCATAACACAAACCGAAGAACCCAAATTCATAATTCATAATTCATAATTTATAATTCTCACTCCCCCACTTCCCACTTCTCCATACTAACAAGATAAAGGTTATCAAATGAACGAGACAACAACTTTTCGGATATCACCAATAATTCGGGTAACTTTATTAAGTTTATATGTGGCGTTAACCATCCCTTTACCCTTTTTAGCAAAAGTCACTAATTCCCCCGTTAATCCCAATTTTCTTTGGATAGGAATTAGCTTAGGATTAATCGCTTTATACGGAGCTTTAAGTGAAAGGGTGATTTTATCAGAGACAGGGATACAAGTTACCTATCCCCAATGGTTTCCCGCTTTTCTTCGCTCTGGTTGGTGGTTAAATTGGACAGATATAAAAGAACTTAAATGTCGCAGTACGGGACAGGGTGGTTTAGTTTATTATTTCCTTGATCGCTCCGCAGAAAAAGCCTATTTATTGCCGATGCGAGTAGTGGGATTTAATCGCATGGTCAAAATAATCGAGGAAAAAACTAACTTGGATATGACTGATATTCGCCCCCTTTCTCAGCCTTGGATGTATGGAATTCTTTTTACTCTCACCCTATTTTTATTATTAGTCGATGCTTGGACTATTGCTACGGCGAGAACTATTATTCCCTAATAAATTCGGCTCAAAACGTAATCCACTAGCTCGATTAGCACCTCTTTTGAG
>NZ_JASJFG010000535.1:0-3263 GCF_030065375.1 Microcystis sp. M49636_WE2
TATCAGACACCCCCCTTATCAAGGGGGGATTAAGGGGGGATCGACACCCCCCTTATCAAGGGGGGATTAAGGGGGGATCGACACCCCCCTTATCAAGGGGGGATTAAGGGGGGATCGACACCAAAATCTATCTTCAGTTTAATTATAACCAGCTACTTACAATCAAAAATGGGATAGGTTAAAAACAGATCCCACAGTTCCAATTAAGTCAGAACTACTGACGAATTTGTACCGGCATCACCAAATAGGTCATCTTTAAACCTCCCAAGGGGGTAAAAATAACCGGTTGGGTACTAGCATTTAACTGCATTTGGATATCATTATTGGGTAAAGCCTTCAAACCGTCCATTAAATATTTAACATTAAAGGCAATATCGCCACTTTCTCCCTGAATTTCCGCCGCCATGGACTCTTTGGCGCTACCTAAATCGGGAGATTCCACCGCTAGGGATAAACGACTATTCTCGCCATCGAGACTAAACTTGACTAAATTATTCTTTTGGTCCGATAAAACCGCCACTAATTCCAAACAACGGATTAATTGTTTGCGGTCTAAAACCAAAGAGCGCTCGAAGGATTTAGGAATTAACTGATTATAGGTGGGATAGGCCCCTTCTAACTTACGACTGGTTAACCTCTGTTCCCCCATTTCAAAGATGACTTGAGAATCATCCACGTGCAGAGTAATAGTCTCGATATTTTGTTTTGTTGCCATCATTCTTTCCAATTCTCGCAGGGCCCGGGCCGGAATGGTGACATTAAAGCCACCAGAGGCACTTTCCACCTCCTCTAGGGGAGTTTGTACCACCGCTAAACGATGACCGTCCGTAGCGGCAAATTCTAGACAATCGACGGTTTTAGTTAAATGCACCCCCGTCAACACCTGTTTAGTTTCATCGCCACTAGCGGCAAACAATGCACCTTTTAGTCCCTCTGTCAAGGCAACTATAGGTAAATTAACAATTTCTCCATCGGCCACCGTGGGCAATTCTGGGAACTCATCGGCCTTCATGCCGCGAATTTGGAACTGTGCCGAGGCAGTTTTCAGGAAAGCGAGACTATGCTCTTCATCATTCTCGTTTTCTTCCACAGAGATGGTGATTTCCCCCTCTCCCAAACGAGAGACAATATCGTTAAGCAATTTTGCCGGCAGGGTAATTTTGCCCCCTTCCACCACTTCGGCCCGAAAACTGGTGCGAATCCCTAAACTCAAATCAAAAGCAGTCAGGCTAATTTCGCCCTTTTCCTCATCGGCACAAAAGAGAACATTTCCCAACACCGGATGGGTAGGACGACTGGCAACGGCCCGACTAACTAGGGATAAATTGCTGTTGAGTTCGCTTTGACTACTGGTAAATTTCATAGCAGGAATAGTTTTTTTGTACGCTAAAAAATAATAGCAAGAATTCCCCTGTGGAAAATCTGTGGAAAACCTGAGCTTTTTTTGATCGCTCTTTCCGGGCTAAAATCTATCAATAGCAATAACTTCGCCCATTGCTAGGTTTTTCTGGCAATTCTAAAAAGATTGTGGAAAAATTGTCAAAAGTGAAATTTTCGCCCCTTCTCAGCCAATTACATAAGTAGGTAGGCGTTAAAAGTTGTCAGATGCCCCCCTTATCAAGGGGGGACTAAGGGGGGAGCGGCACCCCCCTTATCAAGGGGGGATCAAGGGGGGATCGGCACCCCCCTTATCAAGGGGGGATTAAGGGGGGATCGGCACCCCCCTTATCAAGGGGGGATCAAGGGGGGATCAAACCTAAAATCCATTTTTAATTTAATTATAACCAGCTACTTAAGTTGTTAAGGATCAAGCTACAAGTCAAGAAGAGCGAGACTTGAGCCGACCAGCGCTCTCCCTAGAAAAAAAATTGCGTAAAATGTAGGCTGGTGATCTTTAAAATGGAACAAGCAGCAGGAAATTAACAAAACAAAGCTCCGGGCATTCCCCGGAATCGATAGACTCAAATAGACAAGGAGACAGGATTGGTTAGCACATCTTCGTATCAAACAACAAAATCGAAAGAAATCTTTACAGCCGCTCAAAAATTAATGCCGGGGGGTGTAAGTTCCCCCGTGCGGGCCTTTAAATCCGTCGGTGGGCAACCCATCGTTTTTGAAAGCGTCAAAGGGGCCTATATTCGCGACGTGGACGGTAACGAATACATCGACTACGTGGGAACTTGGGGGCCGGCTATCTGTGGTCATGCCCATCCCGAAGTTATTGCCGCCCTACACCAGGCCCTAGATAAAGGAACCAGTTTCGGCGCTCCCTGTGTTCAAGAAAATATTCTCGCTGAAATGGTGATTGATGCCGTTCCCAGCATTGAAATGGTGCGTTTTGTCAATTCCGGCACCGAAGCCTGTATGTCCGTCCTGCGCTTAATGCGGGCTTTTACCGGCCGGGATAAAATCATCAAATTCGAGGGCTGTTACCACGGTCACGCCGATATGTTCCTCGTTAAAGCTGGCTCTGGTGTAGCCACCCTGGGCCTACCCGACTCGCCGGGGGTTCCCAAAACCACCACTAACAACACTTTAACCGCTCCCTACAATGACCTGGAAGCGGTAAAAGCCCTCTTTGTCGAAAATCCCGACTCTATCGCCGGGGTGATTTTAGAACCAGTGGTGGGTAATGCCGGCTTTATCGTGCCGGATGCTGGCTTTTTAGAAGGATTGCGGGAATTAACCAAGGAATACGGGTCCCTATTAATGTTTGATGAGGTAATGACCGGATTCCGCATCGCCTACGGTGGCGCTCAGGAAAAATTCGGCATCACCCCCGATTTAACCACCCTGGGCAAAGTTATCGGCGGTGGGCTGCCGGTGGGGGCCTACGGCGGTCGGGCTGATATTATGGCGATGGTGGCTCCGGCCGGCCCGATGTACCAAGCGGGAACCTTATCCGGCAACCCTTTGGCCATGACGGCGGGAATTAAAACCCTCGAGTTACTCCAGCGCCCCGGCACCTACCAATATCTCGATAAAGTGACTAAATCCTTAACTGAAGGGCTGCTGAAAGTGGCTAGAGATGCTGGTCACAGCGTTTCTGGAGGTTATATTAGCGCCATGTTCGGAATGTTTTTCACTGGCTCCCCCGTACATAACTATGAAGATGCCAAAAAGGCCGATGTGGCTAAATTCGGTCGTTTTCACCGGGGAATGTTGGAAAGAGGCGTTTATCTAGCTCCTTCCCAGTTTGAAGCTGGTTTTACTTCTTTAGCTCACACAGAGGCCGATATCGAACGGACTTTGGCCGCCGCTAA
>NZ_JASJFG010000652.1:0-2195 GCF_030065375.1 Microcystis sp. M49636_WE2
GAGAGATTTTCCATCCCCTCGACAATTGCCACTATACAAGTACCACACTGACCGTAACCGCCACAATTCATCAATTTACCGCCAAAAGTGTAGATATCAACGCCATTCTGGATTGCTTTCTCTCGTAAATTCGCTCCATCTGCCGCTACCACGATCTTATTCTCTTTGACGAAGTTGATGTTACCCATGACTGTATTACCCTAAATTTTTGCAAATTAATATTAAAAAATATTAAATTTTTTTGATTGTAACATTTTTGGCTCGCTCTTCTAAATATTCGGCGATGCCAATAGCGATCGCTTTTTTGCCGATAAATTTCCCCAATGCCGCTTTTGTGACCAAATAAGCCACCTGTTCCCCTTGATCGCCCTTTTCCTCACCCCTATTAGCAATGACGGCCTGATAGCCCTTTTCTAGGCGTTTACGGGCGATTTCCAGTAACTCCTCCTGACTAACTCCCTCCTGATACTTGAAAGTCACCATCCCTAAATCGGGAAAATTTTCTCTCACCTTGTCAATCACCTTTTCCGTCGGCACAAAATTAAGATTTAACTGCCCTCCACTGGGAATCTTACCAGAAAAAGGGCTTTCTAAGCGATAATCTGCCACTGCTGCCGAAAAAATGCCAAATTTATAATCTTTACTCTCTAATTCTCCCATCACCTTCCCTAGATACTCGTCATAAGTTTCAATAATTTCATGGGGTAAATAAGCGGGGGGTGTATAGCTGCCCCGTCCGTGGATTAACTGCACCTTGGCCCCGCGCAGGTATAATTCTTCTGCAATAGCGGCCCCTAATTGTCCGGTAAAACGATTGGTTAAACGACGAATATTATCGATAATCACGGGTGTGGGTCCACCAGTGACTAAAATCGGCATATTTTTCAGGACAGAATTACTGAGAATCCCACAGGCTGCCACGGTAATCTCTTTTTCCCCGGGGAGATTGTGTTTACCGTAATCATCCCGGGGTGGCATAATCTGAACTCCCCAGCGATCAAGCGTTTGCAAAGATTCGCTCAGAATAGCATTATGTAAACTGCCGTGCATGGTGGGGACAAGCAGAATTTTAGTTTTTCCCTTTTCCTGTCGTCCCAAGGCCGAGGCCAAGCATGAAGTGATCACTCCGTCAGCGATTCCGTAACGAAACTTATTAATGGTGTTATAGGTAGCGGGAGCGACTAAATAAAGATCAAAGGGAGATTGATCGCTTAAATGTTCTGCTTTTGCCGTTAATTGGCTAATTACGGGATTAACCGTACTCCATTCCAAAGCTTCCTTAGTGACGTATCTTAAAGCTTCTTCCGAGACAAAAGCCACGACTGTGGCCCCGAATTTCCGCAAAGATCGGGCAATTAGCGGCGCTTTCATGGCCGCAATCCCTCCTGTCACCAGTAAAGCAATCCTTTTACCCCAGAGATGATGATTTTCTAAGGGTACTTCGCGATCGCCTAAGTCCGAATCCGTGGGAGGGGAGAAATTCCAAGTCATAAATTTGGGGAAATGGGGGAATGGGGGAATGGGGGAATGGGGAAATGGGGGAATGGGGGAATTCAACTAAAAAACCCCAAAACCCCAAAACCCTAAAATCTCAATACCCAACACCTTCTAACTGATAACTGATCACTGATAACTGATTCGGTTATCCCTATTCGGGATTTGTCTATCTCTGAGCGAGAAACTGGTTATGCTAGTAAATAAAGGGTTGCTTCGGTGTTCTTATGATTGACAAAATTTTAACTAAAGTTCGATCGCTTGCCAAGCCGCTATTAGTTCTGGGATTAGTGACAACGCTGATTTTCGGTTCTATTCCCAGTGCTTTAGCGGCATCGGGGGGTAGAATGGGGGGCGGTAGTTTTCGCGCCCCTAGTCGCAGTATTAGCCCTTCTAGAGGTGGTGGTTACAGTTCCCCGGGTTACGGTGGAGGTATTGGTTTTCCCTTCCTTTTACCCTTCTTTTGGGGTGGTGGTGGCGGTGGCTTAATTTCTCTGTTAATCTTTTTTGCTATTGCCAATTTCCTCGTTAATGCTTTCCGTAATGGTGGAGGCAGTGACGAGAATGGTATGACGATAGAATCCGGTTATGAAACCGTCTCCGTGGCTAAAGTACAGGTGGGTTTGTTGGCTAATGCCCGTTATCTGCAACAAGAATTAAATCAAATCGCCCTAACTGTCGATACTAGCACCTCCGAGGGA
>NZ_JASJFG010000754.1:0-4431 GCF_030065375.1 Microcystis sp. M49636_WE2
TCCTAATTGCTTAGATAAAACCTTAAATATTTTATTTCTACTCACATCGCCAATATGTTTCTCATCATAACCATAACTATCTGCAATTTCTTTATAGGTTTTGCCGTTTAATAACTCTTCAATAATGTGTCGCTGAATATCACTAAGACTTTGCCCATCTTCCTCTATCAATAAATCTTCGATAAAACGCAACAAGTGTAAACTATCCTTCATGGTATGAAAGTGAATAAGTTGTTACCTATATTATAGGTCAGTTGTCATAAAACAAGATCAAGTCATTTCTGGCATTGTCTTAATATTTCTTTACAAAGCGTCAGGTCAAATCTGGTGGTGGTTGAAAAAAACCTCTGTTAAGCTGACAGAACAATACCAAAAACAACTACAAATTTAAAGTAGAAGTTTTTTGTTAGCTCAATGGGAGCCAAAAAACATGACCAGAACAACTTTATCTATGGCATCAAAACCTACTCTGACAACCAAGGTAGATAAATTGATTAACCCTAAAACCCAATTGAGAGAAGCAAAAGTTGTTCTATTAACTTTTCTGTCAAGTCTTATTCTACTTGGATGCGGGACACAAAGCTATAGCAATTATGAACCTTATGCTCCTCCCTCACCCGTAGTTACTGAACCTGAACCTTCTTATAAGACAAATCCAGTAGGAGTTAGTGAACCTGAATCTGATCACTCACAATTATCTAATGACTCGAATTATGCACAGTTCGCACTGACACCAGAAGAAATAGAAGCTCTTCAAAAGCTTTCAACACTCACGGATGAAGAAATACTCTCTATACTTCCTGAACTCACGTCAGAACAAATGCAATATATTCGCTCATTTTTACAAACACCATCTCTTCCCCCGCAGACAGCAATTATGCCGAGCAATCCCAGTGATGATTTGACACGCTCTAATCACCACTTAGTAATGGAAATGAAAAGATTAAATCATCAGATTGAATTGCAAAGATTACGAGAAAATGCTCAAACGGGTAGTCCATTTTACTATTATAACAATCCCTAATTATATTCTTAATGATATTGACATATAAGCTCTGATATTTATGCTTCAAACAAAATAATATTTGTAAACATTGTAACTTATGGTCAGATTTTTAATCTTATCGTTTTTTAGTTTATGGTTGGTTTCTTGTACAATAAACTACAATACAGAATCTCAATCTTCTAAATCTTCAGAAAAATCAACAGGTAGTAATAATTTCCCAAATCAGACAAAAACACCACCATCGACATCAACAGGTAGTAATAATTTTCCAAATCAGACAAAAACACCACCATCGACATCTTCAGTAAATTATTTTGAAAAACTAAAAGATTATCTGCCTCCTGAAGGAGAAGCTGACCTTTATCAAACTGCTAAAGAAAAGACAGATGGAGGAATCGATGTTCAATTTTATGTATACATTGATAGAGCTTTATTTCCACACATTGTTTCGGTAAGAATTTTGTCACATCGGACAGATACTGATGTATGTGAAGAACAGGCTTCTTTAGTCATTCCTGAAGCATCTGGACAAGTTTCTTCTCTTGTGCATAAGGAAGCTACACCAGAACAATTGTCAGACCTTGCTGAACTTGTATATAAGTCCTTAAATGAAGAAGGGATTTTTATAGTTAATCCAAGTACGTTACCTTGTAAGGTTTTTCCAAATTATATATGGAATATATACAACGATAATTGAAAATGATATTGGATCTTCTCGACTTTGTGTAATAATCAGTGCTTATCATTCGCAAGAGTCTTGCTAGGCAAAGCTTTGAAGACTATATTTATGGAAAATTATCCCTATTCTTCTTCTCCCCACACAGAAACGAGAAAACGAGAAGATCCTAATATTGTTCAAGATGTGGCTAAACAAGGAATACAATATATTGTAAGTTCGTTACCTATTCCAATTGGCGGATATTCTAGAGTAGTTATGATATATTAGCAAAAAATAATCCGTGCAATCGATTATAAATAAGAACTACAGGTATTCAAAAAAAGCAATTTTATGAAAAAGACTTTTTATTTTGTTTGATTACCTGTTTTTTAAAAGGTTAGGCACCTTTAAACTACTCATTTGCTATAACCAGTCTAGGAGAGCCATTATTATAACTATTATTATAATAGCCTATGGAATTTATGTCTTATGCTTATCCAAATAAAGTGATCGCTCTTTTTTTTGTAGTAATGGCTTTAGCCATAATCAGTCCTAAAGGGCTTACTATGAATGGGGCGGTCATTTTTTTATTAGGTGCGATCGCCCTTAACTTAGATTAAAGTTTGTTAGACATCTCCAAGAGCGATAACCTAGTTACAGCCTATCTTTTCATCTTGTACTAATCAAATAGTTCGATAACTGAAATGTACATCTATCGTTGCTAATTCAATTTAACTGAAAAAATATGGGGCAATTAAAATCATTTTTATTTGGTTAAAATTCTTAACTAGAAAAACTTTTAGTCTTTAGATAATATTAGGTCGATGTCTAATTTACATACTCTGTTAATAGCGATTTGAAACCAAATTACAAACTACCCCCGTACTGTATTTTACGCTACAATTTAATATAGTCTTTAGATTTCTTTTCCTAACTATCCCTTGCCTTCATCCCTAAACCGATTAAGCTCCAACTGGCTGATAAACTAGGGATACCAGCTTTCATTTTGGAGTGAGAGAGTGGTTAAGTTAACAGATTCCCAAATTTATCAAGAAATTGGCAAGATTGTCAGTAAATTTGAGCTTTATCAATGTTATGAATGTGCTAGGGCAGTAATGCAGTGGCTAACAGACAACGAAATTGAGGGGAAAGTGATCGAACTGAAAACGCGCTATCATGATGAAGATTATATCATAAGCGATCGCCTAGGAAATGATGAATCAATTACGATTAATGGAAAACACTATGGGGTAGAAGTGAGAGGAAGAGTGTTTGATAATCTTTCTCCTAAAGGGATGATACGAGAGGATTGGCTGAAAGATTTTCATTGTCAAAGTGAAGAATTTATAATTACTGAAAGGAGAGAATGGTAAACATGGAAGTGAAAGGCGGATTGTTTGAGATTTTAGCCAAGATTAAAGCTAGACCTGGACTGTATATTGGTCGTCCTTCCGTGTCGGATTTGTTTATGTTTTTAGCAGGTTATAAAACTGCTAGGCGGGAGCTAGGAATTGAACCGACGGTAGAAGAGATGAGATTTTATCAAGAGTTTCATCAGTTTGTTGAAAAGAAATACAATCTCCATACATCTAATGCTTGGGCTAAAATTATCCTGCTCTATTGCCCAGATGAAAAGCAAGGATTTGAGCGTTTTTTTCAGTTACTAGGGGAGTTTCAACAACTGGGCAGTCAGGAAATTCATGCCGATGGGATTGAGGATAAAGAGGTTATTATGAGTCGTGTTAGCTAGTGCGATCACATAACCCAAAACCAATTGCGACTTGAAATCGTATTTACACTTCTCTCCGCACTGTATTCTACGCTACAATTTAATAAATATTTACATTTTTCTCCCTAACTAGCGATACACAGGGGAAGATTGCCTCGCATCAACCAGATGATAGACTGGGGGATAGGAGCTTTTATCAAGGCATCGGCATGACCACCAACGCAGCAAAAACTCAATAGGCAGTATTTAGAGAAGCGTGCTGATTCTTGACGACAGCAACTTTACCTTAAGGGACTACTCAAAAGATTTCAGTAGAGATGCCGAGAACCTCCACAATGACCGTTTCCTCTCCTGTGTCCTCTCTCGCACTCTGTTTCTTGAGCGAGTAGTGCTTCTATTTCTGCTAACAGTTGACGCACTGGTTGCCATTCTGCGCTATTGTTCTCCTGACATTTAACTTCCCACTCGGCGAGAATTTCCTCTAGCAATAGCCGCAAGTCTCTGGGAAAAAATGTCTGTCCTTGGTCTAATTGCTGACTAAGGTTGAGTATTTGGTCTTTAAGGGCAATGGGAACCCGAATAGTCTGAGTTTCTCCATTTTGCCATGCTCTCTTACGTCCTGCGCCGCCGCGCCATCCACCTCTTCCTGACATAATTCACGCTCCATTTCTGGACAATTTACCTGACTCCTTTAGCCTAGCATCCTTTTTTGATTTTGTGTCAATATCTATAAGCCATGTATATTAAGGATTGAGTTCGTAATCATCCCCCCTATTTTTTAGACTAACTATACTCTGCTTAGATATACTCCATAGCCAGTAAAAAGTTACCGTCAGCAAGGGCAGCGAATTAACGGGATTTTCCTGAGTTTCTGGCTCAAAATCCCGACAATCGATCGCCTCTTCCGAAAAGGCACGCATTGGATGCACCGCACATTTCAAGCGATAATCTCCGGTACAAAAAACACAGCGACTACAGGGAATTCGATGCAGCTTTTGCAACTGCCGGCGCCCTTGGGCAACAGCAAGAAAAAGGGCA
>NZ_JASJFG010000868.1:0-9677 GCF_030065375.1 Microcystis sp. M49636_WE2
GTCTGATTGCCTCGAAACTGCTGAATTTCATATTCTCCATCCACTAGCGTACAGATGGATAGAGTGGGCTGTTTGGGCTTACCAATATGTCGAGTCCCGCCCAATCCCGCATAATCGGCAATCCAATATTCAGGAATGCCTAAAACGGCGTAATCTTCAACTTTGCGGGCATAATCGTTTTGCCAGTTGCTACTGACAACTTCCGCCACAAATTTAATCGAACTCCCCGGCGTCAGAATCGACTGGTTAGACCAAAGTAGTTCTTTGCTAAGTTCATCTCGATCCACAACCGCAACGTCAGGTCGAAATGCCGTCATACTAAGGTGGGAAGGACGCAATAATCCCCGTTGAAGAACAAACCAGGGTAAATTTGTTTTATCGATCTGGACACAGACCTTTGTGGTAATGAAAGCTGCGACTTCCTCATGCAAACCCGTCGGTTCCAAATCGAACACCTCTCCATCGATTAGTTCGTAGCGATTATCGCCACAGTAACGAGCGAGAAACTCGTCAAAGCTGAGTTGCTTTTGTTCTATTGGTTGGTCGATCGCAATGGTCATAGGTCATCATGCTCAACTCTTTCAGTTTAGCGGAACTATATGTGACAGACCAAACTACTAAGGGAGGATGAAGTCAGCGTCCCAAACGGTTAGACTGTCCGGGTAAGGAATAAATCATCAACCTGACCATTCCCACCGCTACGGTCAGTATCCCGCCGATCAGATAAAGACTGGTGTTATTAAAACCGAGTCCCAAGAATCTGAGAATCATAAAACCCATGAGAACGGCAATTAGTAGGGGAGTACCGTCGATCCACTGGGTATGGTCATAATTATTACCCTCCAATCCTAAATATTCTTCCTTGACCACCCGTTTCGCTAACATGGGATTACCGATCGCCCGTTGTTGCCAATCGGCCAGTTTACCCGGTGTCACCCGCAATCCCAAATCGTTTGCTTCCCCTTCCATGATTTCGCGGATCGCCCTTTCTGGTAAAGCTTCCAATTCGATGCGGGGAAGCTTCAAAAAAATATCTCTGGCCGGGGGATAAGTGGCTAATAATAATATCGGCTGTCCCTGTAAATGCAGTTTTTCCAGCCAACAACGCAGGGAAACGGGGAACCTGTGGCCATTGTCCATGACCAGAAAAGCGACGTTATTTTGCAACCATTCGGCGATGGTTTCCTGTAACTGTTGTGCCGTCATCGGTTTGCCCTCTAGCGTCTCCGTATCTACCCCCAAATCCCCGGCGATTTCTAGAAGCATCTGTTTGACCGTGCCGATGGCAGGGGCAGCCACAGGAAACCCCCGCCCCCACAAGTCCTCGATCACCCGCTCCGCTAAAAAGGTCTTCCCCGCTCCGTCTTCCCCCACCACCAACAAACTGGCATTGGCTAGTAGGGCGGCCACCACCCGCTCTTTTTCTGCTCCCCTATAGCAGGAGATTGAAACGGAACCATCAACGGAACGGATCGACAAAGACTGACGCTCACCGTCCGCTCCAACCCCGTAGGTATAGACCCGCTCCTCCCCATTAGCCAATCTCCTTCTGTGTCGCTCGATCATCGTTCCGATTCCCAGTTCCCTTTCTTAACTATAGTTCCCCCCAATCTTTACTAGGGGATAACTCTGTACTACTTTACTTCTGGTGAGAGAAAGTGAAGTATTGACCGCTATTCGTGGCATTCTAGAAATAGACGGTAAACCTTGACAATTGCATTGATAATAATCGATGGTTTTGCTGGATTTACTCTATCTATCTCCTAAAGGTAGAGGATTTGCAGTTAGCTTGCAGAGATGCCGAGAGCCATGACCACCTAACCCACCGGTGTTCTTAAAAATTTTCTCAATGAAAATGCTGAATTTAAAATGGGGGAAGCTTTTTTGCTGGGGTCATTGTTTACGATCAGATTGTCCAGTATTTGAGGAGTCAGTAAATGTCGATGTCACGCCGTCTTGAGCGCCTATTGACTATTGACCAATTGCTGCGTTCGGGTAAGCGAATTACCCAAGGAATTTTAACGGAGCATCTCGAAGTCAAGGAAAGAACCGTCAGAAATGACCTGCATTTTTTGAGGGATAGGTATTCTGCACCTTTAGAGTACGACCAATCGGGCAAAAGATGGTACTATACCGACCCTAATTGGCGTTTACCCAGTATTTCCTTAAGTCAAGGAGAATTATTCGCTCTGACACTGGGGGCAAAAATGTTAGAGTCCTATGCCGGAAGTGCTTATGAAAAAGAATTGCGATCTTCGATCGAGCGTTTATCGGAGCGATTACCGGAGCAAACTTGGGTTAATTTGCAAAGGTTAGCCGATGAGCGCATTATTTTTCGTCCTGGTGCTGAAATGCTCAATCTTAATCCCGAAATATGGCAGCAGTTACTAGATGCCTTCAATACTTCCCGACGGATTTGGATTCGCTATTATGCGGCGACTCGCAATGAGGAATCAGATCGGGTGGTAGATCCCTATTTTTTGGACATTTATCGCGGTAGCAATCCGTATTTAATCGGTTTTTGCCATAAACGACAGGCGATAAGGGATTTTCGTATCGATCGAATTAAGAATCTCAGGATACTTGATGAGACGTTTGAGAAAGATTCTAGTTTTAATGCTAAAGCTTATCTGGAAAAACGATTTCAAAACGAAGGAGGGGATAAATTATTTTCGGTCACAATCTGGTTTAATCCTTCCTCTGCTCCCTTTATCAAAGAAAGACGCTGGCATACTTCTCAAAAGTTAGTCGAACATCCCGATGGCTCATTAACCTTACATTTAGTCGTAGAGGGATTAAATGATCTTAAACGATGGGTTTTGGGTTATGGCAAGGGAGCAATTGTCAAAGAACCACAAGAATTAGTTCAATTGATTAAGAGGGAAGTTGAGGAAATGAGTCAACATTACAAACTTTCGACAACCGAAAGCTAAGAAGGAGCAAAATATGAATTTTCTGGAAATTCAATTTTCTTTAAGAGGACAAACTCTGCCCGCCGATCATGGTTTTTCTCTATATTCTGCGATTAAAAATCTGTGTTATAAACAACAGCCAACTTTATTAAATGATAATAATTTGTCATCGGATGTTTTGCTCTCCAGTATTTCTGGGGTTTCTAATAAAAGTGGTATGATTTATCTAAATAAATATTCTCGTTTTCGGTTAAGATGTCCCGCCGAAGATGCGACCCAATGGTATCGCTTTCTTCAAAATCAGGTTTTAGATATTAGAGGTCACTTAATCCGATTGGTTCAACCTCGTTTAACTCTACCTGAAATTAGTAGTCTTCTCAAAGCAAGGTTAGTTATCTTCCATTTACAACAATGGAATACTCAGGAAGCTCCCCTATATTTTCTTGAATCTTGTCAAAAAGCTCTTGATCAAGAAAATATTCATGGAAAAGCCTTTATTAACAGTAATTCTCAGGGAGACTTAGCTTTAAGAAGTATCCGAATTAAAGATAAAAATGTCTTAGGATACGGAGTATTTATTGAGGGCTTAAGTAACGAAGATTCTCTTAAACTTCAAGGACATGGATTAGGGGGACGCAAGCATTTTGGGTGTGGGTGGTTCTATCCAGTCAAGGAGGATAATTATGCAGAATAAATTATGCCCTAATATTTTATTAGCAAAGTCTTTCGATTCAGGTCATTGGAAAGGCTCTTACGGACTGGTGGGACATACAGCAGATGTGGTCAATGCTGTTACAGTTTTACTGGAAAATATCGGTCAAGGAATCATAAATCAATTTGATTTGAAATGTAGCTGGGAAGGTTTTCGTGCCACAGCTAGATTGTCAGCTTATTTGCATGATTGGGGTAAAGCCAATGACCATTTTCAAATGATGGTTAGAGGTAAGCGAGATATTAGGGAAAATCCGCAGTTAATCCGTCATGAGTTAGCCTCAATGCTCCTAGCTTGGGAATATCGAGAATGGTTACAGCAGTGTCCTAATGCTGATTTTCTTACGGCACTTGTGGCGGCAGGAGGACATCATTTAAAACTAGGTTGGGATTCTAGAAAACAGTCTCCTAATGATGAACTTGGCGAAATTCGTAATGGATCGGGAAGCGATCGCTTATATCTTTATACTGAACCGCAATATTTTCGGGGAATGCTCAAGCATGGAGTCAAAGCATTAGGCTTACCCAAGCAATTAAAGCTATCGGTCAAACCTTCTAGGGAATGGACTGTGAACGAGATTAAGTCTAAACGTCAATTATTGCTAGAAGATTTTATCGACTGGCAAGTGACAGACTCTAGCTTTGTATCGGTCGTCAAAGCACTAATTATTGCGGCAGACACGGTAGGTTCAGCTTTACCAAATACTGACTTGAAAATTAGTGATTGGATTGAGAAACAAGTATCAGTAAAACTTACAGAATCAGAGGTTGAGCAAGTTGTTAATCAAAGACTCAATGGTCAAGAAATGCGACCATTTCAAGTTGCATTAGGTGAATCGCAATTGCGAGTAACTTTAGCTAGGGCTGGATGTGGTACAGGCAAAACTCTTGGAGCTTATAATTGGGCAAAACGTTACGCAGTAAATCGCAAATTGTTTTTCTGTTATCCGACTACTGGCACAAGTACCGAAGGTTTTATCGATTACGTACATGATCGAGTAGATTCAGTTTTACTGCATTCCCGTTCTGATGTGGATTTAGCGCATTTAATGTTAACAGGAGATGATGATGATATATCGACAAAACTAGAATCTTTTAAGACATGGGGGACAAAAGTCAGTGTTTGCACTGTGGATACGGTTTTAGGTCTATTGCAATGTAATCGCCGTCCAATGTATTGCTTTCCTGCGATCGCTCAAGCTGCTTTTGTATTTGACGAGGTGCATTGTTACGATAATCGTCTTTTTGGTGGGTTATTGCGATTCTTGGAAGTTGTCAAAGCTCCAGTTTTACTAATGTCCGCTTCATTTTTACCTTGGCAGCTAGAGGCAATTCAGAAAGCAGTCGGCAAGTCCATGGAAATTATTGAAGGGGCAAAAGAGTTAGAGTTATTGCCTCGCTATCGTTTTCATTTATCGGACAATCCTGATTGGGAACGTGTTACACAAGAATTAGAGAAAACCTATGCTTTGCCCAATGGTGAACATATTTGTGGCAAAGTTCTGTGGGTCTGCAATCAGGTGAGTACAGCGATTACTGTGTATAAAGATGTTAAACAAAGGGGACTGAATGCCGTTTTATATCACAGTCGCTATCGCTATCAAGATCGGGTAGATCATCATCGGGCAGTGATTGCGGCATTTAAGGGAAACAAGCCTGTCATTGCGATCGCTACCCAAGTTGCGGAAATGTCTTTGGATTTATCTGCAACTTTACTTGTCTCACAAATTGCTAATCCGGCCGGGTTAATTCAGCGCTTGGGTAGACTCAATCGCCGCTATATCGGTCAATCACTAGATGCTATTTTTTACCCCGATCCCAAAGTGCGTTTTCCCTATAGTCAAGAGGATTTAGATAGCGGTAGAACAATGCTTGAGACATTTACCGATGAAGTTTCTCAGGCAGCTTTAGCAGAATGGCTAGAGCGATCGCCACAGCAGGGTAAGCCTGACAAAGAGACGGTTTTATTTAATGAAATCAAAAAATGGCAAGCCTATCCTGCACCATGTCGTGAAGCAGGTCACACAGTTACGGCATTACTAGAGCAGGACAAACAAATTGTGGATAAATTGCCCGCCAAAGTTTTACCTAAATACACCATCCCATTACTATCTACTAAAAAAGTACAGAAATGGGAAAGACACAGGAAAGGCTACCCCATAGCTCCCAGTCGTGAGTGGGCATATTCTACGGAATTGGGAGCTTATTTAATCAAAGGAGGTGATGAGAATTGAGTAAGTTCGAGTTGTCTATTTTTGACCCCAATACCCTCTTACCTCATCGTGCAGGTATCGCAGGGCTTGCTCTAGTATTATCCACTCTTGAAATAGATGATGCTCCTATCTCTTGGGAAATATCCGAAGACACAGTTACTTTGAACTGGGATTGCGATGATAAGGAAGCACTAGATTGGCTAATTAAGAGTGCTTACCAAATTGACTCAGGGATGTTAAATGTACCTGCACTTAATTTGAGTGGGCAAGGGAAATATACTTTTAGTCAAGGAGTAACATCTACTTTTTTACAGCACTCTAAACAGAGAACTTTAGATAAGACACCAAGACTCATTCCCTTTAAGGTAGATGAAAATCAGCCAGAAATTATCATAAGTCATCGGAGTCTGATTGATTGTTACTATCTAAGGGACTTTAAAGGCGTTTTCAATAGTAAAAATAAGTTTAGTTCATCAATTGCCATTAAAGGACACCATTTACCTGGTCTGGTTGAGTGTTATATTAACGGTGAGTATGAAGAATCACCTAGCGGTTTTATTGCTTTACTTTTTTTGCCGATCGCCTGTAACTACTACCTTCTGCAAAATCGGCGCTATGCTCTAGTAATCCCCGAAGTAAAAGATTTAAAGTCTTGGATTAATCGTCGTCGTCAACTTAGTAATCGTAGTTACCGTGACTTTCGTTCACCAAGTGCGGGTGAAGCTGGTTTAAGACTTTTACTAGAAGAAGCTTTAGCAGACAGCTTACAACTGCAAAAAGTCGAATATTGCGAGGTCTATCAACTTGGTAAACAACCTTGGGATGGCAACCAATCTGGACTAAAACAGGCAGTTTACCGTGTTCGAGCATCCCATCAAGTTTTATCTGTTTACCAAAGTGCGATCTCGCTATTCCCCAGCAAGGTCAAAGTAACTGATAAAGGTGTTTCTTGGTTAGACATATCAAAAATATTGCCTTGGATTGCCGAAAATTTGGTCAATGGGAAAACTTGGTACACCAAGTTTTATGAGTTTCGTAAATCCCATCATGACAAGATCAAATATCAAAGAAAAGGACTAATAGCTATGACATCACATCTTCAACCCCACGAACAAATACTATTTGATTCCGTACAAGGAGCATTTAGTGTTTATTTAGTTGGACAAAGCAAACAAGCAAATAAACAAGGTCGCCCTCTTGACTATTTTCAAGTTACAGACAAGGTGATTCACCGGTTACAGCGCCCTAGCACCCAACAGGAATTTGCAACTGCTCTTGTGGATTTCTTGAGCCAATTTCGTAGCAAAGCGGCTAGGGGATTAGGTCGAGAAATCTATGCTTGGATTCATGGTGAAGAATGGCGCAAAGCCCGTGACTTGACCATGCTGGCAATAGCTACTTACCAAAGCAAGAAAAAAGATGGGGATGCTAATTCTGAAGAGGAGCTAGTAGAGATTCCAGATTCTGATTCTGTCGTTGAAGCAGATGATGAAGGCTACGAAGAAAGTTTGTAAATAGTTTCTGATTATTCAAAACAAAGGAGTTCGATCATGTCTAAGCATTTATTTATTACTGTCGTTACCCCCACTGCAATCGCCGCTAATAATCGTGGCGAAGGTGACGGCAGCACCCTTTCAACCTTGCAAAAAATAACCTGCGGCAACGATCAGCATACAACTGTAAGTGCTGAGGCGATTCGCTGGGGCTTGCGTGAGTATTTGCAAAATACTTGTGAAGCAGAAGTGAACCGCACTTTTGACGCAGATGAGGATAAATATCATCTTAAGGGAGAGAAGGACAAGAAGGGGGCAACTTATAATCCTGTGGCGTTTATCGATGATGATCTCTTTGGTTATATGGATGCCAAGAAAGGTTCGGAAAATGAAGATGCAACCAAAAAACGGCGAGGAGTTCTAGAAGTGAGTCGTGCAATTAGTCTCGATCCCTATTGGGGTGATATTGCTTTTGGTTCAACTGGTGGTCAGAAGGGTAAAACCTCAATTCACAGCACTGAGGTACACCGCACTGCTTATCAATATTCCGTTGCGCTGACACCCGAAAGCCTGAAAAAGATTGAGCGTGCCGATATTGTTTTAGATGCGATCGCAGCTATTCGTCATGTGGGGGGCAATCATTCCCGCTTCCTCTACGAGTTTCGTCCCGAGTCTGTTGTGATTCGCCTAACCGATGATCCTAGTCCTTGGATTATGAATTGCTTTAAGCGTGTAGGAGAATCCGTTGGCTGTCCAAAACTTGTGCGCTTGGTTGAGGTTAAAGACATTGATATCAATGAGCTAATCGTGGCGGGTGAAATTGCCGATACTCCCTATGGTGAGCAGTTACAAAATTTGGGTGTGACGGTGCTTCGTGGTGTCAAAGAGGCGATCGCTGAGTCTAAAAAGCGTTTAGCTGAGTTAAAGGGGGTAAAAGCCTAATGGATGATTTGCTCTATCTAGAGTGTCCTTGCACCAGTTTTCCCCGTAGCTTTGCAAGAGATTTTAAGGAAAGTTATCTCTATCCGCCACCATCAACACTCTACGGATTTTTGCTCTCGTTAGTGGGTGAGGAGGATATATCGGCTCATCTGGGGGTGAGGTTGGCAATTGGTATTCTTGGCAATGATTCACCGATTTCTCGAATTGTGCGTAAGCAGCGTAGCCACAAGTTTGTGGTGGGTGGTGAAGTCAAGAAACGGGTAGAGAAGTATGGCGAAGGGGTATATCCAACTAGCCAATTTTCTAAGCCCAATTTTCAAGAGTTGCTAACGGATGTGCGTATTGCTCTCAAAATTGACTCTAGCAATGAGATGGCAAGTATCAAGTTATCAGAACGGGTAGCTATCGCTTTATCTTCACCTAGTCAAATATTGCGCTTTGGTGGTTTAAGTTTGGGTGAATCTTGGGCAATGATTAATGGCATTCGTAACTATCGAGAAACCGATGGTGCTATTCGTTGGCTAGTCAAGGATAATCGAGGTTTGATCAGTTTGCCTATTTGGATTGACAGGAATACGAGTCAAGGGACTTTTCAAAGGTTCTCATTGGGAGAATATAGCGATCAGTGTCTGGTTGACATCATTGCACCCATTTTAACTACAACGAAAGCAAAAAAAAGATCAAAAGACAAATAAAGCTATATTCTTCTTTTTTATGGCGGTTTTCAGTCTAATAATGTATAGTAACTCACTTCTGTGAAAACCGCTATGATGTCACCATTAATTGGATAATATCGTAATGGCTATCAAACATAAAAGCTCTTCTGGTTTCTATGTGGAAATAAACAAAGTATCTGTTTCCAATAGTGAAACTAGCTGGTTACTTAAAAATAGTATCATTTATGAAATGGATATTATTACTCCCATTGATAAAATATGGTATATCGAGCGGTGATTATTCTCCATACCCATGTTTGGATTGTAGCTGACAAAATTTCCTGATCTTTTTTCTTTTAAAGGCGGAAATTTTTTTGCCGTAGTCACTGGTTAAATTGATAGCAAAGCAAGCAAGTTTACACTAAAACATATCATGCAAGCGATCGACTTTAATCCAGAATCACCCCAACCTGTCCAAGATACTCTCCGCGTCTGCGCTCTACACGCTTTTGCCTACTGTCCCCGTCTATTTTATCTCGAAGAAGTGGAAGAACTCTACACCCAAGACGCGGCAGTATTTGCTGGAAGACGGTTACACGATGAAATCGAACGGAAAGAAGGAGAAGAATGGCAAGACCTCTATCTTGAAGACGAAAACCTCGGATTAAGGGGTAGAATTGACGTTTTACGTCAGCGAGACGGTCAAACTATCCCTTATGAACACAAACGCGGACGCTGTCATCGAGATGA
>NZ_JASJFG010000952.1:0-3925 GCF_030065375.1 Microcystis sp. M49636_WE2
TAGGGTGATTAATTCTGCTGCTGCCGCTGGGTGGAAAGCCAGAGGATACTCGACGATAACGTGCTTACCAGATTTTAAGGCAGTACGGGCGATCGAGGCATGGGCCTGATTAACGTTGGCAATGACAATCAGATCGAGATCGGGATGGCTGGCAAGGCTTAGTGCCGAATCTAGGGCAGAAATTTGGTATTTTTGCGAGAAATTAGCGATCGATTCGGGACTATTACCGCTAACATACAGAAGCTGGGCGCGATCATCCGCTTGCAAGCTTTCAGCACGACGTTGAGCGGCGAACCCTGTGCCAACTATACCAATTTTTAGGGGACGATGAGAAGTCATCAGGGGCATTCTGGCGACATTAATTATCGGGAAGTGGGAATTATGAATTATGAATTATAAATTATGAATTGGAGAGATGGGAGTGGGGAGAACCACTTCGTGTGCCTTGCGGAGGGAGATGGGGAGAATCATCTCCTGACTCCTGCCTCTCGCCTTTCCTAGCTTTATTTTGGCAATTAACTCATCTATTATCTCAAAAATAGCGCTCGAAAAGATGTGGAGGGGTGAATTCATATTTTTAATGGGCAACGCCAATTTTTTGCTCCTGTTTAGGCCTCAGATCTTCTAAACTGCCGTCGGTTGTCGGGGAGCATGACGACGAGGGGAAACCACCACGGGAGTGGGCGACACCGTACAGGTTAATTCTAGAGACTGTTCTAAACTAACCACCCGATTGAGTTGTTGCCATTCAGTGCTAAAAGGAGGCATCGCTAGAGTGCAGGCTTTCCAATGAGCTTCGACGGGAACATCTAGTTGTTGACAAGTGCCACCGCGCCGACCTTGGGTTTGATAGTATCGGCAGTATCGACAGGAAGAAGTAAGAAAGTTTGCGGCTTGCATGGGTTGGCTTTAAAAGGAAGATGATTATAAGGAACTCAAAGGATGACTCTCTTTTCGCTCTGTGTAATATTGTCCTACCCTGCGCCAAGGGTATTTTCCTGACTAGCATAGCTAGAACTGATATGCCATATAGTTTCTAGTGATCCCCAAAAAAAATTTTATTTTTAGAATCTTTTAATAGTTACTTTGCAAAAAGCAGCACTGTCTCAAAACTGAAGAGTTAAACTCAGTTGTGGCCGAGGTTATTGGGTCTAGTATCAGCAATAACAGAACGGGGATCAAGCCTTAGCTCGATAGAATTGATGAATACAGGTTCAATTAAGACAGAAAAGATAGGCCTATTGATTCCCGACTCAAAACCACTCTTTCCACAATACTATAAAAAAATTGCATCTTTTACCCCGCCCGACTGGGCAAAACAAAAAGCACAACATTGCCAACGCTCAAGCTCTCCGGAGGGAGTGGGAGACTGACAACGAGGGCAAATTGGCCAGGATCGGGTTCTGTGAACTATTTTCTGGCTCCAACTCTCTAAACCGTCCAGTTGCTGGGGATTTTCTGGCGGTTTTTCCGGGGTGACATAACTAGGATGATCTCTGAGGGAATTAGGCGCGATCGCTTCTGGGGGAATTAACTGACTATCCTGCTGCCAACGGGCGGCAGAAAAGCGGATATCGCTCAGGGGAGTCTCTAACTGACTATTAAGCCGTTTTAATAAGCTATAGCGTTGTAAAGACAATTCCTGTGCTAAAGCGGCGCTACTGGTAGCCACCGATAAAACCCCACGACTCAGGGAAAAAGGCCGGGTTTGCTCCAGCAGACGGGGATTAACAATTTTTGCCCATAATTGCAGCACTTGCTCATAGTGGCGATATTCCTCCCAACCCGCCTGTTGAGTAATAACCGTCAAAATTTTGTCAAGAGAATGTAAAGACATAGGGAAAATCTAGGGAATGCCACGTTAGACTGGGACGAAAAAACCCCTAAGTAGCTGGTTATAATTAAATTAAAAATGGATTTTAGATTCGATCCCCCCTGCCCCCCTTGATAAGGGGGGTGCCGATCCCCCCTTAGTCCCCCCTTGATAAGGGGGGTTTCTGATAATTTTTAACGCCTACCTACTTAACTTTTCAGCATAACCCTATAATACCGTCATGAAATCCGATCGATCCCCATCCTCCCAAGATTTGCCTCTCTCGATCGTCCATCAACCCAGTTCAGCCATCGATCCCGCTCGGGAACCGGAATATCTCGAAGCTGCTGTCATTAACGTCTATCCCCCAGCTAAAGATGTCTTTTTTACCCCTTGGGGTATCCGGGCAATGGTGATCTTTTTAATTGCCAATAGTCTCCTCAGTCTCAATCAATGGTTAACCAGCACCACCCCCACCCCGAGGAAAGCTGAGAATTCCCCCCGCGAGCAGCACCAAAATAACTCCCGCCACCTCGATCGATTGATAGCGATCGCTCGTCCAGTACAGAAAACTCCTCAAACCAGTCTGAGCGTTAATATTCCCGCTCCTCCAGTTAAAACTAGCCCGATAACTAATATTACCGCCCCACCAGTGGTTCAGAGTCCCCCCACCGCTATCAATCCGACTAATGCCCTCTTACCCCCGAATCCGCCACCGTCCCTGATGCCGGCCCATCAATTACCCGTCAGTAAGATCGAGCAATCTTTACCCGTCTCCCCCCCGGACCCCAGTACCCCGCCCGTATCTTCCCTAGTTTCCGCACCACCGCCACCACCGCCCCAAGTCACCCCCGTCCCCTCTCCGGCGGTCATTAACGAACGAATGTTAGAGGAATTGCGCCAAAGAGAAGAATCACCCGCTAATTTACCCTTTTTTCAACGGGAAAAAGCCCGTCGCTTGGCCGATCAAAACCCACAGGATGCGGCGGAGTTAATGAAACAGTTACCGCCAGAATTACAAGCATCCCCTTCTCCCAGTAGTCCGCCACCTTCAGAAACAGTCAATCCCTCCCAGTCCCCCGTCCCTAGTTCTATCATTATTGATAGGAGCGGCACTTCGGTAAACTATTAGGGTTGGTATCGGGAGGACGGCAATGGGTTTGTTAGATCGCATGGGCCAAGCAATTCGCGCCCAAGTCAATAGTCTGATTCAGGAAAACCAAGATCCAGAAAAACTGCTGGAAAAGGCGATCTTGGAGATGGAAGGGGAATTGATACAAATGCGACAAGCCCTGGCGGCGGCCGTCGCTACCCAGAAACGTACCGAGCGCCAACGACAACAACAGGAAAAAGCGGCCCAAACTTGGCACGAACGCGCCCAATTAGCCCTAAATCACGGTAACGAAGAACTCGCCCGCCAAGCTCTCAGCCAATGGCAAACCTATCAAAGTCAGATCGCCCCCCTACAAATCTCCCTGCAACAACAGACGGCTATTATACAAAAATTAAAGAAAGAACTCTTGACAATTGAACGCAAATATGCTGAGATGAAAGCACAGAAAAGCCTTTATGTGGCCAGATTGCGATCAGCGAGTGCCAGTCAAAAAGCCCAAGAAATTATGGGCAGTTTGAACAGCAGTCAGATGGGAACTATTTTCGAGAAATTAGAAGCAAAAGTCCTAGAAGCCGAATCCCAAGCCGATTTAATCGGGTATAAAGACCCCTTAGAGCGACAATTCCAAGATTTGGAGGGACAAAAACAAATTGAAGCGGAATTACTCAAGTTAAAACAAGAAAACTTGGATGGGTGATAGGGAATTATAAATTATGAATTATGAATTATGAAGTAGGGTGTAGGGTGTGGGGAAAAAAAGCTGTCTCCTGACTCTTGACTGTTGACTCCTAACTCCTATCCCCTATCCTAGCTCCCGTGGTTTATATTAGAGAATGAGCCGTTAGGCAAGATGGGAAATTTTAAGAACAGTTAACTGATTTAGTACACACCGAGAGGAACAAGAGCGTCATGGGTTTATTCGATCGCCTTAGCCGAGTTGTCCGAGCTAACCTCAATGATATGGTGAGCAAGGCTGAAGATCCAGAAAAAATGCTGGA